>CAZWGY010000037.1:0-17663 GCA_964633575.1 uncultured Desulfobacteraceae bacterium | reverse complement strand
AACCTCGGAGGTCTTCCCAAACAAAACCTCGGAGGTCTCACCATGTGGGGGAACGTCCCCGTGGTTGCCCATAACGGGCGGCCGCAAGGGCCGCCCCTACAAACCGGGTACGTTTTCGAATGTATGGGCAGGCCCCCGTGCCTGCCCATAGCGGGCGGACACCACGGATGTGAATTCCTTCTCTCGCCGGGGCAAACGCATCGGTTTGCCATTCATTCTGCAACTATCTCCATAAACGCTTCATGAGCATCCGCCGCAAAATGCCTGACCCAATAGATCATGAGAGCTCAGCATGATGCGGCACCCTTCATAACCTATTGGGTCAATTGGCGCGTTTATACTCTATGGTAGATCAATCACTGTCCACCCCGGACAGCCCGGACATAACCATTGGTATCAGTGGCCTTAGTCTTTTGTTTGACCCCAGTATGTCTATGAAAGCTCATGCTCCATGCATTATACGTAGGGTGGGCGCAAGTCGTGGACGACCAATAAGGGTCCTCTTTGGTCTTGGGAAAAAATGCCGTGTTGATGGGCGGGCTGTATTTCCTTAGGTCAAGCAGCGAAGCCAGCTCGTTGATATCGGGCAATCTCCAGTCGGAATGTCCACCCAGGGTCAGGTTGTTACAATAATCCAGAGCCTCTTGCCACGTATATCTATTATCCCTATCACGGTCCCCTCCGTCGTCGGTTTTCATCTCCCACATCAGTCCGGTCTGGGGATCGGTTACGGTTCCATCACCATTGATAATCCAACCATCAAGTGAGCGTGCCATTCCGCCGCGAACGGCACGGATAAAGCTGCCATGGCCCTTCTGTGCTATCCTTGTGTCGAGTCCATCTTCGAAATCTAGCGCCCAATAATTGTACGCATTATTGATATTTGTTATCGATGTCATATATATACCGGGGTGGGTCGTAAACGTGTAAGGGAAATAAGTAATATCGATTAGCAGTCTGATCTTGCCATAATTAACAATAGTCCGCAATTCCCATAAGGTAGGCAATCTCCAGTCGGAATAGCCGCCATATTGGGATGTGTTTTTTTCCGTGATGAATCCCAACGAATTGGGTTCATTTTCAGAACCGGGATGCCCGCCATTGGTAGTCGGATCAGGATCATACCATTTATAGGTATTGTCATCCTCGTATCCGTCTTTGGCTTCCCAGATCAAGCCGGTAACGTCGTCCCGCACCATGGCCCAGGAGTCAGCGGAATCCGGCAGTGGATTTCCGTTCGAATCCAGTTTGGTGTAAGATGGCGGGTTGATGGAGTAATCACCGTCTTGGCCGGTCCCTTCGCAGTCAATCTCTATGCCGTCCGTGTCATAGCACCTGTCCTGCCCGGTATCGGGTATCGGATGTGAATATGACGATGCGCTTCCGCTCTGGGTGATGGTAAAAGTTTGGCCTTCGATTGTCAGGGAACCGGTCCTGGAATCGTCGCCTGGATTTTCAGAGACCGAATACGAAACCGTTCCATCTCCATCCGCACTATTTCCTGAGGTTATCGTCACCCAATCCAGGCTCTCCGTAACCGTCCAGGTACATCCCCCGGGAGCAACCACTGATATGGTCCCGGTTCCGCCGGTCCGGTTGTAAGAAGTGCTTGTTGGGGAAATGCTGTACGAGCAGGACTGACCGGCCTGACTGATTGTAAATGTCTTGCCAGCGATTGTAATCGTTCCGGTTTTTGGATCAATGGTTGAATTTGGACTTACGGAATAGGATACCGTGCCGTTACCGTCGCCATTACTTCCGGATGTAACGCTTATCCAGGAGTCATTGCTGTTTGCGGTCCATCCGCATCCATCCGCCGCGGAAACGGAAACCTCTCCGGATTCCCCTGATGCCGAAACGGATTGGGTTGTCGGGGAAATACCGTAAGTGCAGGTCATACCGTTCTGGGTGATGGAAAATGTCTGGCCGGCAATGGTCATTGTTCCGGTTCTGGTGTTCGAGGCAAAATTGGATGCTACCTCATAGTTGACGACACCACTGCCGATTTTAGAAGTCCCGCTAACAATGGTGATCCAGGTCTCGTTGCTTTCCGCGTTCCATTGGCATCCGTCCGTTGCTGTCACGGTGACATTTCCCGTTCCTCCAGCGGCTTCGAATGACTGGTTTTCAGGTGAAATGGAAAACTCGCATGACTGGCCCGCCTGAGTGATGGTGAATGTTTTGCCGGCAGCGGTTATGGATCCGCTTCTGGAGCTTGTATCCGAGTTTGAATCCACGGAATACTCAAGCGTGCCGTCGCCGGTCCCGCTTCCGCCGGAAGTAATGGTGATCCAGGCGGTATCGGCGGTCGCCGTCCACTCACATCCGGTTGTGGCGGTTACATTGATGCCGCCGGTTCCGCCGGAGGCGCCAAAAGACTGTCCTGACGGATAAATATCATATTCACAGGCCTCGACGCCGGATATGGAAAAATTGGACATCCGAAATCGCAAATCATTTTTATGCCCCGTGTAGGCAATCCAGAAAGTTCCGTCTCCGTTCGGCCCGGTTTCCCCCCAACTATTTTTGCACAACCATGCGTTCTTTTGGTCATCATATCCGATAATCGACACGCCATGGCCCCCTATCCTCCTGGGGCTTGACTGGACATAGACCTCTTCAGCGGTCCCGTTCTCCCAAAATGTGAGAAAATCGTCGTAAACGTCGTATCTGAAGACCCCTGGGCCATAGCTTCTGATGGAGACTTTGGCTTCATCCGCGTTGCTGAGGTTTACGGAGTGATAATTCTTTACCCGATATGACAATTCTTCGCAGGAGCCAAGCTCACTACAGGAAACCTTGGAGCAATGGCGATAGGGCCAACAACCGCAATAGCCTTTACCGGTGTAAAAGTCGTCATAATCCGTACAGCTTTCAGCCATGGGTCCCCGGTTTTCCCAAAACGTGGCCGCGGTGATAAACCCTCCGCAGCAGCCATAATTTTCTGTATTGCAAGAGACTTGCTGCTGCTCTGAGAGATTGAGCTCGGGTCCGCCGGCTATCAGAATTTTGGATTCCAGCGCGGCTACAGCCGCAAAGGCCCAGCAACTGCCGCAATATCCCTGATTTTCCCTTTTAATTCGATTCAAGGACGCCCTGATTTTTTCATATCCCTGATCCTCTGATCTTGTAACCGCGTTATAATCCCGCCAGTCAAAGGATTCGGGAAGCTGAGCCAGAAAGCCATCAAAACTGCCTGCTGTATCCGGAAATGTATCCCTGAAGCTGACCAAAGTATCCGCGTAATTCTCAGGCTCTCCCAAATCACCGATATATTCCAGTGAATCTCCAATGGAAAGCTGCCTGAGAACAAAGATGGCTTCCTCAATTCCGATCAAGCCATCCATGCTTGACCCAACGTCTCCGGCGGTATCAACATTGGACGGACTCATCCCCGCGCTAACCTGCAATGCTATCACCGCGTCTCGCAAATCCACGCCGTTCTGCCCATCCACGTTACCCGGCTCCGCGAATGCATTGGAAAAAAACAGGGAAACCATAACGATCGCCGACAAGAAACTCATTACTTTAAAACAATTTGACTTTTTCAACTTCATCTTTCACCTCATCCATAATCTCAAAAGTTTAAAATGGGCTATATCATCAACGAAAAACAATGGCGCCGCGGATCACGGCGGGGGCACTCGACCCGTCGTGATCGTTTGCGGAGGCGTCTTTTCGTTGTATTCAACGGCTTTGAGCATCGTTTCAGCCCAAGGCAGGCCGCCAGACTTAATCCCGCGCCGCATACTTTGAGCGCTTTCTTCATCAATTCTCGCCGTCCAGCAATTCATCAACAATTGGAACGCCTCTATGTCATATCTCTCGGTGTCCTCATATTTGAAATTGGAATAATTGTCAAGGTCTTTGCCGTGTTAAACGAATCCACGATACTACATAACTATATGATATGCTTGGCTCCAGGCCGATCTTGTGCGATCATAAAAAACTGATATAATTACAGATCAAGCTACTTTGCAAGGGATGGAAAGCATGTATGGCTTTATAAGCCACTGACATTTCGTTTCTTGTCCCGAGCCATTCAATGCGGAAATCAAATGGCTCTTCCCGCCTCGTCCGACACTCCCCCCGTTTTACATTGCACCACCGCCCCCTTTGCGGTAGGATTATCCCCTTAACGGAGACCTCCGGTGTTTCCAAAACCTCGGAGGTCTTCCAAAAACCTCGGAGGTCTTTATAGACGGGGAGACGCGCATAATGGGACTCTATCATCTTGACAAGCTCTTCCGGCCCGAATCGGTGGCCGTTATCGGGGCCTCATCCCAGGAGGGGAGCATCGGTCACGCCCTCCTCAAGAACCTGGTTGACGGCGGGTTTTCCGGCGACATCCACCCGGTCAATCCCAACCATGACCGGGTTCAGGATATGGCGGCGGTGCCGTCGATCGGGAAGATCGACAAGACGGTGGACCTGGCTCTCATTGCCACGCCCATCGCCACGGTGCCGGACATCGTCCGGCAGTGCGCCGATGCCGGGGTGGGCGGGGCGGTGATCATTTCGGCCGGCGGGCGGGAAACCGGCGAAGAGGGCCGGGAGATCGAAGCCGAGATCGCCGACGCGGCCCGGAAGGGGAAGGTCCGGATCATCGGCCCCAACTGTTTGGGGATCATCCGTCCGGGCGGGGGGCTGAACGCCTCGTTTGCTCCTCATCTGCCGACCTCGGGCCGGCTGGCCTTTCTGTCCCAGAGCGGGGCCATCTGCACCTCCATTCTCGACCTGTCGATGAAGGAGCAGTTCGGGTTTTCCTGCTTTGTCAGCACCGGCTCGATGCTTGACGTCGATTTCGGGGACCTCATCGACTATCTCGGCAACGACCCCGAGGTCCGGAGCATCCTTTTATATATCGAGAGCCTGGTCCACTTCCGGAAGTTCATGAGCGCGGCCCGGGCCGTCTCCCGGATCAAGCCCATCGTGGTGCTCAAGTCGGGGCGGAGCCAGGCCGGAGCCAGAGCGGCCGCATCCCACACCGGGGCCATGGCCGGATCGGATGACGCTTACAACGCGGCTTTCCGGCGTGCCGGCATCGTCCGGGTGGCGACCATCGGAGAGCTTTTCGACTGCGCCGAGCTTCTGGCCAAGCAGCCTCGCCCGGCCGGTCCCCGTTTGGGGATCATCACCAATGGCGGCGGTCCGGGGGTCATGGCTGCCGACGCCCTCGGGGATTACGATCTCTCGCCGGCGGCCCTGTCCGATGAGACCCTGGAGCAGCTCAACGAGGTGCTGCCCCCTTTCTGGAGCCGGGGGAACCCGGTGGATGTTTTGGGGGATGCTTCGCCGGAGCGGTACGCCGAGGCGGTGGGGGTCCTCATGGAGGCCCGGGAGCTCGACGGCATCCTGGCCATCTTCAGCCCCCAGGCCCTGACCAAGCCGGTGGAGACGGCCGAGGCTCTGGCCGAGCGGGTGAAGGGGAAGCGGTATCCGCTGGTCACCTCCTGGGTGGGCGGCGTGGACGTGGAGACCGCCCGAAGCCGGCTCAACGACGGCGACATCCCGACCTACGAGACCCCGGAGCAGGCCATCCGGGCGTTCATGTACCTTCACGAGTATGCCCGGAACCTCGAGACCCTCCAGGAGGTGCCGCCCAAGCTCAGCCGGGAGCTTTCCTTTGACCGGGAGGCGGCCCGGAACGTCCTGGACCGGGCTCGGGAGGCGGGGACCGAGACCCTGAGCGAAGCGGAGTCCAAGGCGGTGCTCGGGGCCTACGGGCTGCCGGTCAACCGGACGGAGATCGCCGATTCGGCGGATGCGGCGGTTTCAGCGGCCGAGGAGATGGGTTACCCGGTGGTCCTCAAGCTCCTGTCTCCGGACATCAGCCACAAGACCGACGCCGACGGGGTTCAGCTCGACCTCCGTTCCCCCGATGAGGTCAAGCGGGCTTACAAAGCGATCATGGACGGGGCCGCCGCTTACGACTCGTCCGCCCGGATCGACGGGGTGACGGTCCAGCAAATGGTCCGCCGGGCGGACTTCGAGATCCTGATGGGGGCCAAAACCGACGAGAGCTTCGGGCCGGTGATCCTTTTCGGGCTCGGGGGGATCTTCACCGAGGCGCTCCGGGACCGGGCTCTCGGGCTTCCGCCCCTGAACCGGCTGTTGGCCCGCCGGGTCATGGAGAGCACCCGGGTTTTCACGTTGCTGAAGGGTTTCCGGAACCGGTCCGCCGACCTGGAGCGCCTGGAGGAGATGCTCATCCGGCTCTCTCAGCTTACCATCGACTTTCCCGAGATCGCCGAGCTGGACATGAACCCGGTGATGATCGTCGAGGGCCAGCCCCAGGTGGTCGATGCCCGGCTGATTCTCCGGAAAACCGACGTGGTTTCTCCTCACCACCTGGTCATCAGCCCGTATCCGGCTCAGTACGAATTCACCCGGACGGCCGACGAGGGGTTTGAGGTCCGGGTCCGGCCCATCAAGCCCGAGGACGCGCCGCTTTTCGAGCAATTGTTCGGCAACCTGTCCAAGGAGAGCATCTACACCCGGTTTTTCCGCCATATCAAGAGCCCTTCCCGGGAGATGATCGCCCGGTTTACTCAGATCGACTACGACCGGGAGATGGCTCTGGTGGCCATCCATGACGATGACGACGGGGAGCGGATGGTGGGCGTGGCCCGGATCATCGGCGACCCGGATGGAAAGACCGGGGAGTTTTCCGTGATGGTGGGCGACCCCTGGCAGGGCAAGGGCGTGGGGGCGATCCTCCTGGACCGATGTCTCGAGATCATGGCTGAGCGGGGGATGGAGACGGTCTGGGGGACGGTGCTGTCTCAGAACACCGGCATGGTCAGGCTGGGAAAAAAGCTCGGCTTTTCCGTCAAGCACCAGCCCGGCACCGGGGAGTACGAGATGACCATTGATCTGACAACCCTGGATCGGTCACGGGAAACCGGATGAGCCAGGCAACCGGGGCATCCTCGCCCCCTGACCGGAAGCTGATGACCACCGGCCGGGAAAAGGCGCTCGAACTGCTCCACTCGTGCAGCAGCCCGGCGGGGTTTCTGGCATCGCCCACCGACAGCGCCAATTACCGGCGGGTCTGGGGACGGGACGGGGCGATCCTCGGCATGGCGGCCCTTCTCACCGGCGACGGCGACCTCATCGAGACCTTCCGCCGGACCCTGGAGACCCTGGCGGAGTATCAGGGGCCTCACGGCGAGATCCCATCCAACGTGGACCCGGCCGGCGGCCGGGTGAGCTACGGCGGGATGGCCGGCCGGGTGGACGCCGACCTCTGGTTCGTGATCGGGTGCGGCGAGTATTTCCAGGTCACCGGCGACGAGGATTTTCTGGAGCGGATCATCCCGGCGGTGGAAAAGGTCCGGTTTCTGTTGGGGGCCTGGGAGTTCAACAACCGGGGGCTGCTCTACATCCCGGAGACCGGGGACTGGGCCGACGAGTACATCCACAACGGGTATGTGCTCTACGACCAGGCGCTTTATCTCCAGGTCCTCAGGACCTTGTGCGCCATCCGGGCTCACAAGCACGGGTCGGCGGACCATCTGTTGGAGGAGCGGGTCAGCCGTCTCCGGCACCTGATCCGGGACAACTATTGGTTCAAGGACGGAGACGAGGTTCCCGACGACGTTTACCACCCGGTGCTGTACAAAAAGGGAAGGCGGGCCGCCAGCCACTGCGCCACTCATTACTGGGTGCCCTTTTTCAGCCCCCACGGCTATGGCTACCGGTTCGACGGCCTGGCCAACGTCCTGGTCTCGCTGCTGGATATCTCCGACGACGACCGCCGGGCCAGCGTGGACCGGTATATCGAGACTCAGCTCATGGACGGCGGGATCACCCTCCTGCCGGCTTTTCACCCGGTGATCAAGCCGGTGGACCATGACTGGGAGGACCTCCATATAACCTTCTCTTATACCTTCAAGAACCGGCCCCACGAATACCACAACGGCGGCCTCTGGCCGATGATCACGGGGTTTTACGTGGCCGATTTGGCTCGCCGGGGTCTGACGGAGCGGGCAACCGCTTACCTGGCGCGGATTCACGAGGCCAACGCCCTGGAGATGGAGGGCGAGTCCTGGGGGTTTCCGGAATACGTCCACGGCCGGGAGGGGACTCCGGGGGGGACCCGGTTTCAGGGGTGGAGCGCGGCCGGGGCCCTTATCGGCCACCATGCGCTGGAGGGAAAACCGGTTTTCCGGATTGGACGCGAAGGAGGCGGACTTGCGTAAGGTTTTATTATGCAGTGATCTGGACCGGACCATCCTGCCCAACGGTTCCGAGCCGGAGTCGCCCGAGGCCCGGCCGCTGCTCCGGCGGCTGGCCGGGCGGCCCGAGCTGACCCTGGCCTACGTCAGCGGGCGGAGCGAACCGTTGCTCAAGGATGCCATCCGGGACTATGAGATTCCGGAGCCCGATTTTGCCATCGGCGACGTGGGGACCACCATCTACGAGCCGGGGAGGGGCTGGCGGGAGCGGACCGACTGGGCCGGGGAGATCGGCCGTGACTGGGGCGGCCGGGACCGTGAAGCGGTGGCCGGATGCCTGACCGATCTGGAGGCGTTGACGCTCCAGGAGCCGGAAAAGCAGAACACCTATAAGGTCAGCTACTATACCGACCCGGAGATCGACGGCCGGGGGCTTTCGGAAAAGATCGAGGCGCGGCTCCGGGAGACCGGGATTCGGGCCTCGGTTATCTGGAGCGTGGATGAGGCGGAAGGGCGGGGGCTGATCGACGTCCTCCCTGAGCGGGCCACCAAGGTCCACGCCATCCGGTTTCTCATGGGCCGGTTGGGTTTTGACGAGACGACCACCGTCTTTGCCGGCGACTCGGGCAACGACCTGCCGGCCCTTTCCAGCGGTTTGCAGGCGGTTTTGGTGAAAAACGCGAGGGCGGATGTCCGGGATGAGGCCATGGAGCGGCTCCGGGACCGGGGGATGCCCGACCGGCTCTACCTGGCCCGAGGAGACTTTCTGGGGATGAACGGCAATTATTCCGCCGGGGTGCTCGAGGGGCTGGCCCATTTCATCCCGGCGGCCCGGGGCTGGATGGCCGGGGCCGGGGAGTAGCCGCCCTTAGCGCCCCAATCGGATGGTCGGCCGCCTGCCGCCTTCGCCGACGATCGATTTGAGCTTTCCGTTTTCGAAGACCAGCAGGGTTTCGCCGTTGTTGTAAACCCAGACGTCGAGCTTAACGTCATCGAAGGTCCCCAGGCCGGCCCCGTTTTGGGGAAAGCCGATCTGTTTTACCACATCGAGGCTGCTCATGCCCTCCTTGATCGTCTTCGGCTGAGGGCCGCCCCCGGTCCGGGGGCTCGACGCGGGATCGGGATCGGTGGGAAGGTCCATCTTGGGGCAGCCGACCAGAAGGACCAGACACGACAAAACGATTGCAAGCCTTTTCACGAGACCCATCCATTTCTCCTTGGCTGAAAGCGGTATCCGGCGGCTCATAAGGGGGAAAAATGGCAGAGCCGACCGCGTTTGTCAAACAAAAAGCCGCTTCCCCGAATCCCGCCCGGTCGATTTGTGTTTTACAAAGATCTAAATTTTCAGTATGACGTTTGTCCGTACCGGCGGAAAGGACAGCAATCTGGTTTTGGAGGTCACCCAAATGCCCATTGATCCGAAAAACGTTAAAATCCTGTTGGTCGAAGATGCGCTGACCATGCGCAAAATCGAGCTTAAGACCCTTAAATCTTTAGGGTTTGATAACGTCATGGAGGCCTCTGACGGAGAGGCGGCCATTCAGATGCTCCAGGAAGAGGATGGGATCAACTTCATCATCAGCGACTGGAACATGCCCAAACGGGACGGCTACGAGCTCCTGGTCTGGGTACGGACCCATGACCGTTATAAAAACCTCCCCTTTCTCATGGCCACGGCTCAGGGAGAGACGAAGCAGGAGCAGAAGGCGGTGGAGGCCGGGGTCAGCAGCTTCGTGGCCAAGCCCTTTAACGCCGAAGAGCTGAAGAACAAGATCGACGAAGCCCTCGGCATGAAGCAGAGCGATGAGGAGATGCTCGACCTGGAATCCCGGCAGTGGACCACCGATTCCGGGAAGCTCAAGCTCAAGATCGCCCATATCCAGATCACCGACCACCTGGTGGTGGGGGTGATGGACGAGCTGATCCGGCGGCGGACCATGAACCCCAAATACTTCGTCCCCGAACTCTACCGGATGAAAGGCTGGAACCTGGTCAAGGACGCCCTGGCCCGAGGCAAGGTGGACGCCGCCTGTATCCTGGCGCCCATCGCCATGGACCTTTTCAGCGTCGGAGTTCCCATCAAGCTGGTAATGCTGACCCACAAAAACGGGTCCATCTTTGTTCGGAACCGCCACGGGATCTTCACCGAACCCTTTCCCGCCTTTTTCCGGGGGAAATCCTTTTTCATCCCCCATACCATGTCGATCCACCACATGATCTGTCACAGCTTCTTCAGCAAGATCGGCCTGAAGGCGGGCGTGGCCGGGGAGAAGGGGATCGACGTGAACTTCGAGGTGATTGACCCGATCCTGATGCCCGAGTTTCTCCGGGCCAATCCCAACTCCGGCGGGTTCATGGTGGCCGAACCCCTGGGGACCAAGGCCATCGCATCGGGGATTGCCGAGCTCCAGTTTCTTTCCGGCGAGCTCTGGGAGCAGCATCCCTGCTGCGTGGTGGCCATGCGGGACGAGGTGATCGAGCGGTACCCGGACGCGGTTTACGAATTCACCGACCTTCTGGTTCAGGCCGGGAAGTTCATCGACAAGAAGCCGGAGACGGCCGCGGAGATCGCCGTCAACTTTCTCGACCCGGACCGGAAGCTCGGGCTCAAGGTCCCCCTCCTCAAAAACGTCCTCACCGAGGAGCTGGGCATCAAGTCGAGGCACCTGTATCCTCACATCGACGACTTTGACCGGATTCAGCGGTACATGTACAAAAATATGGGCATCGGCAGCATCATCGACCTGGAGAAGTTTGTCGATATCCGGTTTGCCGATGCCGCCTGCAAGGATGACGAGGCCACCCGCCGGCGCTCCGTCTTTCATGACGACGCCACTCTGGTCCTGGAAATCCTCCGGCGCGGGGTTGCCGAGGAGAACAAGGATTCCAGGACCATGCTCAACAAGGAAGGGAAGTACCTCACCTTCACCCTCGGCCAGCAGGAGTACGGGATCGACATCCTGAAGATCAAGGAGATCATCGGGATGGTTCCCATCCGGTCGGTCCCCCAGGCCCCTGATTTCATCAAGGGGGTGGTCAACCTCCGGGGCAAGGTGATCCCGGTGATGGACCTCCGGCTCCGGTTCGGGATGGATGAGCGCGAGTACACCGACCGGACCTGCATCATCGTCCTGGAGCACGAGATCGAGGGGAACCGGATTCAGATGGGGATCGTGGTGGATACCGTCTCCGAGGTCCTGCCCATGAAGGCATCGGAGATCGAGGACACGCCATCCTTTGGCGGCGGATTCGACACCAAGCACATCCTGGCCATCGCCAAGATGGAAAGCGGGGTCAAGATCCTCCTGGACATCGACTACGTGCTGACCGGCAAGGAACAGATCATCGTGGAGAACCTTTTTGACTGATCCGGCGGCCCGGACCAGCGAGCCCGGCGGACGGATGTCGGACGTGACCATCTCCATCGAGAACCTGACCAAGACCTTCCGACAGCCCACCGGGGAGTCCCTGACGGTCTTACAGGGCATCAGCTTCGGTGTGAGCGAGGGGGATTTCGTGATCGTTCTGGGGGAGTCGGGGTGTGGGAAATCGACGCTGTTGTCCCTCGTCGCCGGGCTGACCCCGGCGACCGACGGCCGGATCGAGGCCAGGGGGGAGCTGGTGACGGCGCCCCATCCGTCCCGGTCGATCCTGTTTCAGCAGCCGAGCCTTCTGCCCTGGCTCAACGTAGCGGACAACATCGTCTTCGGGTGCCGCCTTCGGGGGGAGCGCAAGGACCTGGAGTTGCGGGCAAACCAGCTCATCGAGATCATGGGGCTTGCCGGCTTCGAGCACCACTACCCTCACGAGCTGTCCCTGGGGATGGCTCAGCGGGCCTGCCTGGCGCGTTCCCTCATCGGCCATCCCGAGATCCTGTTGCTGGATGAGCCCTTTGCCTCACTTGACACGATCACCCGGACTCACCTCCAGGACGAGCTCATCGAGTTCTGGATGGTCGAGAAGTTCACGGCCATCTTCGTGACCCATGACATCGACGAGGCGATCCTTTTAGGCAACCGGATCGTCCTGTTGGGCGGGCGCCCCTGTCGGGTCCTCGAGACGCTGGAGGTCAACCTGAACTACCCCCGGGACATCACCAGCCGGTCCTTTTTCATGCTCCGGGCCGCCATTCTCCGGAAGCTCCGGGAAGGCTTTTCGGACCACCACCCGCATCCGGGAGAAAGGGGAACGACACCATGAACCGACGCGAGTTTATCCGACGAGCCGCCGCCGGGGTCGGGGCTCTGGGCGTCTCACTGGCCTCGGCTCGGGTGGTTCGGCCGGAGCCGACCCTCCGGATCGGCTACCTGCCCATCACCGACGCGGCCCCGCTGCTCATTGCTCACGGCCGGGGCTATTATGCCGACGAGGGCCTGTCCGCCCCTCAGCCGGTGCGGGTCCGGAGCTGGTCCGCCCTGTCCGAGTCCTTTCTGACCGGGAAGTTCAACGTGGTCCACATGCTGCTGCCCATCCCGGTCTGGATGCGGTACAACAACGACGTGCCGGTAAAGGTTCTGGCCTGGGACCACACCAACGGCAGCGCCATCACCGTCCGGTCGGACGCGGGCATCGAGGGCTTTGCCGACCTGGGCGGCCGGCAGATCGCCGTGCCGTACTGGTATTCCATGCATAACGTCATTCTCCAGATGGGGCTGGAGAAGGCCGGGGTCCGGCCGGTGATCCAGCGCCAGTCCGAGTCCCTCGACGCTGACCAGGCCAACCTCTTCGTCCTGCCGCCGCCGGAGATGCCGGTGGCGCTCTTCGGCAAGAAGATCGACGCCTACATCGTGGCCGAGCCCTTCAACGCGGTGGGAGAGGTCAAGGTGGGGGCCCGGATCATGCGCTTTACCGGCGATATGTGGAAGAATCATCCCTGTTGCGTCATCGTCATGGCTGAATCCCTGGTCCGGTCAGAACCGGTTTTCGTCCAGAAGGTGATCAACGCCATTGTCCGGGCCCAGGCCTGGGCCACTGACAATCCCGAGGGGGCGGCCACGCTCCTGAGCCGCGAGGGCAACGGGTATCTTCCCACCAGCGAGGCGGTCCTCAAGCGGGTCTTCACCGGCTACGACCTGGCCACCTACGGCGGGAAGACGGGGCCGAAGGCCATCCGCCATCCCGAATGGGGGATGAGCCGGATCGGATTCCAGCCTTATCCCTACCCGTCAGCCACCCGGTTCATTGTCTCCCGGATGCGGTCCACCCTCATGGAGGGCGACACCGCGTTTTTAAAGGACCTCGATCCGGACCGGGTCGCCACGGACCTGGTGGACGAGACCTTTGTTAAAAAGGCGATCGACGCGGTGGGCGGGCCGGGGCGGTTTGCCCCCATCGACCTGACCCGGCCGTGGGACCGGGAGGAAACGATTGACATATAAACGGAAACGATGCAGACTTCGATTCAACTGTTCTATCGATATCTCCGAAACGTCGACCTTGTTCGTCAGGGCCGGCGGGCTGGATGGCGGTTTCTTTACGGCTGCCTGGGGGCCGGCCTCTTCTTTCTCCTCTGGCTGACCATCGGCTACACGGTTTTCACCCGGCCCGGCTACGAGCAGTTTTCGGGATTTCTACCGGTCCCGACCCTGAAAGCCCTTTACGGGCTGCTCTTTGACGGTGCTTTCTGGCACTCGGTGATCGCCAGCCTTCGGCGGGTCATGCTGGGGATCTCCATCGCCTTTGTGCTGGGGCTGCCCGTGGGCATCCTGATCGGGTTCTACCACCGCCTCCGGCTGATCACCTACACCCCGTTTCAGTTTCTGAGGATGATCAGCCCGCTGTCCTGGATGCCCATTGCGCTCCTGGTCTTTCACAGTTTCGAGGCGGCCATCTACTTTCTCATCACCATGGCCACCGTCTGGCCGATCATCTTAAACACCGGCCACGGGGTGTCTCAGGTCAACCCGAGGTGGATCGACATGGCCCGAAACCAGGGGGCCAGCGACCGCCAGCTCATGGTCCAGATTATCCTGCCGGCGTCGGTTCCCTATATCCTCACCAGCCTCCGGCTGGCCCTGGGGGTGGCCTGGATCGTGCTGGTGCCGGCGGAATACCTGGGGATCTCCAGCGGGTTGGGGTATTTCATCAACGACGCCCGGGACACCATGGAATACGACCGCCTCATGGCCGTCATTATCGCCATCGGGATCGTCGGCTTTTTGCTCGACGGCGGCATCGAGCTGGTCCAGCGGGCTTTTAGCTGGCGGATGGGCTGACCCGAGGGCAATGGGGCACGGGTGAATATGAAGCTCAACGACCGATTCCGGAATTTTCTGGCCAATCTCATCGTCCGGCCGACCACCATCGACCGGTATGTGTGGCTCCGGATGCCCGAAAAGGCCGCTACCTTTCTCAACCAGAAGTTCGATATCAAGGCCCCGAGGAAGCTCCGCCTGGCGGCCAACAACTACGAATGGAAACGGTGGGACTTTCTGGGGGCGGCCAAGTATTTTCTGATTCTCAAGCCGGAGACGTCGGCGGCGGTCTTCACCTGCTGGTTTCGGAGCCCCGGGTTCGACCCCAAGTTCAAGCCGAGCGTCCTGGTGAACATGTGGCTCACCATCCCCCCGATGGTCATGGCCACCACGCTTTCCGGGGAAAGCAAGGAAGACGCCATCAAGCGGACCGAGGGGCGGATCACCGACACCATCGACCTCATCGCCCAGGCCAACCCCGACCTGGTGGCCGATTTGCTCCAGAACATGTCGGTGATGGCGTCGGTGAGCTTTCTGGAAAAGGTCGGGTGGCCGCCGGTCCTCATGGCCCTCCGGCGGATTCTCCCCTTCGAAGTCACCATCAAGCTCCTGAACGCCCTGCGGGGGAAGAACCCGGACCGGTTCACCTTCTGGTTGACCAAGTTTCCCATCGAGGACACGGCCAAAATCAAACGCCAGCTCCTGGAGATCGACCGGGTGGCGGTGGACGAGTTCAAACTCAAGAACGAAATCATGAGGTACAAGCACGGCGAGCTGAGCCACCAGATGGAAGAGATCCGGCTGACTCATATTCAGGAGCGCCGGGAAGCTGAAAAGCTCCAGGCCGAAAACGACGCCATCCGGTTGGGGGCGATGCTGGAACGGCGGAAGGCCCAGAAGGAGGCGGGCGGGCCGCAGATGGAAGAGCAACAGCGGCGGAACCGGCAGAGTCTCGAGGAGAGCGTGGCCCGGCTCGCCGGGTCCCTGGCCGAAGTCATCGAACACCTCGCCAACCCGGAAAGCCGCGATGAGGCGGATCAATCGGAGAGATCCGGAGAGGATCAGAAGTAGTCGCGGAAACGGATTGGGCCGTACTCGTTGTCCAGCCGCCAGATATACCGAAGCCCGACGATGACCCCGACCACCGCGCCCACCATTCCGCTGATCTGGGTGACCATCAGCCGCCGGCCAAAAAGCCAGCCGATAAAGGCGAAGACGCACATCGAGACGGCCCCCAGGAAGAGCGCGGGGATGATGACCCGGCCGATAAAGGCGAACGCCGGAAGGCCGGCCCGGAAATAGAGCACCAAGAACAGGACCCCGAAGCCGGCCAGGACAATTGCTCCGCCGATCAGGACATAGAGGTGATGCCGGATATGGGTGGGCCGCTTGATGGGCTCCCCCGCGTCCCCCTCGGGCGGCTTCCAGAACTCGGGGGTCAAAGCGTCGTCATCAGCCGCCTGGACGCTCAGGGGGGCCATAACGCCCATGAGTGACGCCACTGCGCCGATGATCAATACGAAAGCCAGCATCCATCGCAATCTGGGTAGGTTCATGGGATACCGTTTGTCTGATATAAGCACCAAATCCGAAGGACTATACCGGCAATCGAGAGGGCCTGTCAACGCCGCCGGTCCGCTTTCAGCCGGGAATCGGCCGGAGGGGGCGTAATGACGGATCGGCTCCTCACCCGAGAGGTCAGCGTCCCCACCTGGAAGCCCCAGACCTTCGACGACCAGTCCCTGTCGGTCCACGCGGTGGCGGTGACCGAAAACCCGGTCCGGGTCTGGGACTTCGAGACGAGCCGCTTTATCCACGAGGTCCTGCTCCTGTCCGGGCTGATCCTCCCGGAGACCGGCCAGGTCCCGCTCCTCGACTCCCACAACCGGCAAAGCGTCACCGGGATTCTCGGCAGCGCCCGGAACTTCTCCCAGGTCAACGGGGTCCTCGAATGCGACGTCTTCTTCGCCAACACCGACGCCGGCCGGACCGTGGCCATGAACGTCAAGGACGGCCACCTGACCGACTTTTCCGTGGGATATATTATCGACGAAGCGGTCTATCTCGCCGACGGAGAGGTCCGGGAGCTCGACGGCAGGACCTTTGAAGGGCCCCTCAAGGTGACCACCCGGTGGCATCTCCGGGAGCTGTCCGTCACCGCCATCGGCGCCGACCAGAAGGCCAAGTCCCGGTCCCTGAACGATGACGCCCCCCTGGCCGAAACCGCCGGGGGAGAGGATGTCACCGTGCCCCCGGCAACGCCCCCTCCGCCCAAGAGCGCCGGTTCCGAAGCGGCCGGAGAACGAGCCGAAGCCTCCGCCGTCCGTCAGGCCGCCGCCCCCCCGGCCGGCGGGGAAGACCGGTTTATCGATATCCTGTTTTTCGCCTTTGTGGCGGTGATGATCCTGTTTATCATCAAAGGGCTTTTCTGACCCAGGCCCTTTGCGCCCCGCCGGTGAAAGCCGCCGGCCCGGGAGGTTGACCATGTTCCGGATCTTTCAAACTGAACTCACCCCCGCCCACATCTATGGGCGCTCCCCCCAGTCCCATGCGTTTCTGAGATCCCACCGCCGTCATCTCGACGCGGTCCTCGAAAAGATCGACGAGGTCGAGCTGTCGGTCCTCGTCTGGGCCCCCCGGATTCCGGATGCTGAAAAACGGGACCCCTTTGTCCGGCACCTCGAAGCCCTCGAAGATCGCTTGAAACGCCGAAAAATCACACCCCATCTCCGGATCGACGGGCGGGACGGCCATAAGCCGGCCGACCCGGCTGAGCTGTCCAGGCTCCAGCGCGCGGCGGACGTCACTTTCGTGTTTATTGCCGAACCGGACGCCCTCGACCGGTTTGATGAGGGGCGGTTCGGGGCATTGGAAAATCTCTTCATATTCATCGACCGGGCGGACCAGCCCCGGTTCAGCGAGCGGTTTCCGGAATTGGCCCCTCAAACCGAAGTCTATCGGTTTGATCATGACTTTTCCAACCAGGTTATTCCCCATAGGGTGATCGATTGTCTTGCCGCCGTCCGGTCCGCCGGATATTTCGCCGACGCGGCCCTTGTCCGGTCCGGTGCCGAAACCCGAACGTGGGAAGAATATCTCAGGATTTATCGGGACCTCAAGAGCGAGATCGACGTCCTGCTCCACCAATCCTGCCTCTTTGTCCTCTCGTTTATCCGGTACCTTGGAGCCCCCGGTAGTAGCGATTTCCACCGCCATCTCGATGTAGCTACGGATGATCTGGCCGGGATGCTCCATTTCTTGTCCGACCACGTTTTCATCCGCGCCGAGG
>CAZWGY010000036.1:14112-18202 GCA_964633575.1 uncultured Desulfobacteraceae bacterium | reverse complement strand
AAACGCTTGTGTCAAGCTCACGTGCGCTCAAGCCGCTGAGTCACGGATCAACAGGATTCTTTGTGGGTTACGGATTATCCATGGTCAAGCCCTATTCGGCCAGCGGATGAATAGAATCCGGGGGGATCTCCAAGCGGACGGTCCGGCTCGGGCCGGGGGTGACGTCCATTTCCATCAGCTCCCGGCGGGTGAGGTGTCCGGTCAGGACCTGGCCGTCGGCCTCGACCGACAGCTCGGCGTAAGGGCCCCGGTCCACCGTCTCCACCACCCGGCCGGTCACCGCGTTGTTACCGGTCCCCTGACCATTTCCGGGGAGAATCCGGATGTCCTCGGGCCGGATGGCGACCCAGCCCTCGTCCGCCGGCGGAGTTGCGGTCATCGACAGGGCCAGGGACCCGATGGTGGCCCGGCCAGTTTGAAAGGTTGCCGGGAACAGGTTCTTGATCCCCACGAACCGGGCCACGAAGGCGGTTTCCGGATGGCGGAAGACCTCGTCCACCGTCCCGGTCTGCTGAATCCGGCCGTCCCGGATCACCGCCGCCCGCTGGCCAAGGTAAAGGGCTTCGGAAAAATCGTGGGTGACCATCAGGAAGGTCGTGCCGGTCTCCCGGTGGAGGGTTTTCAGGAGCCGCTGGATATCGTCGCGAAATCCCGGGTCGAGGGCCGAAAGGGGCTCGTCCAGGAGCAGGACGTCGGGGTTGACGGCCAATGCCCGGACAAGGGCTACCCGCTGGCATTCGCCGCCGCTGAGCACGGTCACCGGCCGCTCCCGGATGTGAGTGATGCCGACGTCGGCCATGAGGGCGGCGGCCCGGTCCAGGGCCTCACGTTGGCCATCCTCCAGGTAGCGGATCCCATAGGTGATGTTTTCGAAGACGCTCAAGTGAGGAAACAGGGCGTAGTCCTGGTAAACGATCCCCACGCCCCGGCGTTCCGGGGGCAGGCCGGTGACCTCCCGCCCGGCGATGGCGATCCGGCCGGCGGTGATCGGGATGAGCCCGGCCACCGCCTCCAGAAGAAGCGTCTTGCCGGCTCCGGTGGGACCCAGGATCAGAAAGAAGTCCCCCGGCGCCACCGATAAGGAGACATCCCGGATCGAGAAGCCGTCCAGGTCGATCCGGAGCCCTGAGATCTCGACCATCTCCCCGGCCGGCGAGGTCATCGGGCGAACCGCCCCCCGGGCGCGGCCGAGATGATCCGCAGGACGATGAAAAGCAGCAGGCAGACGATGATCAGGAGCACCGCCACCGGCTGAGAGTATTTCAGGCCATAAGCGGTGAACCGCTCGTAGATAAGGACCGGCGCCACGGTGGGATGATAGGCCACGATGACGATGGCGCCGAACTCGGAGATGGCCCGGGCCGAGCAGAGGATGATCCCCACCAGCATCGACCGCCAGGCCATAGGGAAGGTGATCCGGAAAAAGGTCCGGAGCAGGGTGGCTCCCAGGCTCCGGGAGACGTTCTCCAGCCGGACCGGGACCGCCTCGATCCCGGCCTTGACGGCGTTGATGTAAAACGGCAGCCCCACAAAGGTCATCACCACGATGATCCCGGTCACCGTCCCCATTACTCGGACCCCGAGCGCCTGGATAAGCCCGCCGAGCCAGTGATGCCGACCGACGATCCCGAGGATGGCGATCCCGATGACCGGATGGGGGATCATGATGGGCAGGTCCACCACGCTCTCCACGATCCGCTTGCCGAAAAATTCCCGCCGGGCCAGCAAATAGGCGAATGGCGTTCCGATGATAAAGGCGATGCCCGCCGCCCACCCGGCGGCGTAAACCGAAAGCCAGACGGCCTTCCGGACCTCCGGGTCGGCGGCGGCCTCAGCCAGGGTTGACGGCGAGGTCCCCAGAAACATCTGGGCCAGGGGCAAGAGAATGAACCCGGACACGGCGGCGCAGGAGATCGCCGAGGCCCAGAGGAGAGGACCCCCGCCGCGCCCAACGCCGGCGGGGTTGAAAATCGATCCCATGGCCCTATTGCTTAACCTCGACCCGGTTCTTCAGTGCATCGGGCAGGGCCTTCATCATCTCCTGGGTGGGGACCCGGGCCGGGATAAAGGGCGGCTGTCCCATGGATTCGAGGACCTTCAGACCGCCCTCGGGGTCCAGGAGGTAGTCGAGAAAGGCCACGGCCGCCTCCCGGTTGGGGGCGTCCTTGATCAGGGTCACGCCGTAGGTGCAGGACTTCCCGGTCCGGGTCATCCAGGTGCCGGGCTTCTTCCCGGTGACCTTGACCTTGGCCTGGGCGTAGAAATCGTCGCGGCGATAGTCGCCGAGATTGATCTCCGGCGGGAGCTTGATATACTTGAGCTCGTGCTGAACCGCCACCGAGAGATACTCCCAGGCGTAGTCCATGTTGCCCGTCTTGAGGAGCGAGACCAGCTCCACCGACTTGGGCCGGACGTTTTCCTCGGGCCGGTTGGCGATGAGCCGGTCATAGAGGCCCGGCTTGCCGTAGTGCTTTTCGGCCAATTGGATGACCATCAGGCTCCGGTAGCCGCAGGGGTCGAGGTTCGGGTCGGAATGGCCCCAGACCACGCCCTCTTTGGCCAGGATCTCGTACCAGTTGTCGGCGGAGACCTCGTCGGCGAAGCGGCTGTTTTCGGTGTAGCACAGCACGAGCTGGTTGGTGGCAAACCGGACGTTCCAATCGGCGTATTCCGGAATCAGGGTCTTGTCGATGACGGCATAGTCGGCCGAAGCCATGATGTCGGCCGGTTTGCCCACCTCCGAGATCATCCGGGCCATCTTGGTGCTGCCGCCCCCCTCCCGCAGGATATCCACCTTCGGGTTCGCCGCCTCGAAGGCCTTTTCCATTTCCGCCAGGGGCACGGTCAGGCTCCCGGCGTGGAAGATGATCACGTCGCCGGAGAGCTCCGCCGAGGTCGCCGGCGTACCGCTCAGGACCAGTGCCAGACAGACGAGAATGATCCAACCGATTCGCTTTGTCATAACTTCCCCCTTTTCAGATGATTCGTCTCGGCCGGGCGGCCCCTTGGCCACCCGGCGGGCCAACAAAAGACATATCTTGAATGGGGCTCCTATCACCAAGAACCAGTGGGAGTCAATTAACTTTTGCGAGAAAAATTATAATAACCGAAAATGACGGATATCGACCGTTAATCCTTTTGTCTCATTTGCTGTTCATCATCGATCTCCGAAAATCGTAAGATTTAAAAGCATCCGGTCCGCCTCTTTCCGCCTTTTCAATTTGCATCAAAAGCCCGATCGATTTATCATGACGAGGAATAGACATTAAGGAGGTGACCCATGGCGGCAACGGACGAGGAACGATCACATTCGGATGAAATCAGGGAGATTTGGAAACTGTTCAGGGAAACAGACCGAAGGTTCAAAGAAACGGAGAAAATGCTAGTTACAGAGAGCAAAGAAATGAACCGAAAGTTTGATGAAACGAACCGAAGGTTCAAAGAAACGGAGAAAATGATAGTCAAAGAGAGCAAAGAAACGGACCGACTATTCAAGGAATCCGCCGATCAGCTCAAGGCAACCCAGAAAAAGGTGGAAGCCCTCATCGGAAAGTGTACGCTATATGCTGAAATGTTGGTATCGCCCAGCGGCATCCGAATGTTCCGGGAACGGGGTGTCAATGTTGAGTGGGCATCTCAGAAAGTGACAGTCCACAGGGGCGGGGAAGAGATGACAATTGCCGCCCTGTTCGTCAGCTACGAGGATATCCTGCCCATTATGATCAGAAGCACCCTCAGCGTCGATGATGTGAATGAGCACATCGAGCGGCTCAGGATCTTCAAGCGGTTTTTCCCCGAGTACAAGGATAAAAACGTGCTGGGAGCGGTCGCCGGGATTGTCTTCAACGGGAACAGCGACAAATTTGCCTATAAACAAGGGCTTTTCGTGATCGGCCAGACCGGCGATACCGTCCACATCTTAAACGACGAGCAATTCAAGCCCAGGGCGTGGTGAGGCCGGATTTATCATTCCGGAGCCGAAAGACCGTGAACCGGCCGGCATTCGTCACAACTGCCCATTAAGGAGGTCACCCATGGCGACAACGGACCAGGAACGATCCCATTCAGATGAAATCAGGGAGATTTGGAA
>CAZWGY010000036.1:1748-14012 GCA_964633575.1 uncultured Desulfobacteraceae bacterium | reverse complement strand
TGGCGACAACGGACCAGGAACGATCCCATTCAGATGAAATCAGGGAGATTTGGAAACTTTTCAGGGAAACCGACAGAAGGTTCAAAGAAACGGAGAAAATGCTATCCACAGAGAGCAAAGAAACGAACCGAAGGTTCAAAGAAACGGAGAAAATGCTAGCCAAAGAGAACAAAGAAACGAGCCGAAAATTCGAAGAATCCGCTGAGCAGCTCAAGGCAACCCAAAAAATGGTGAACGATCTCACCGGCAAATGGGGAAAATTTGTCGAAGGGCTGGTAGCGCCGGGCGCCATCCGGATGTTTCGGGAACGGGGCGTCAATATCGAGCGGACCTCTCAGAGAGTGACATCCCACAAGGGCGGGGAAGAGATGGAAATTGACGTCCTGTGCATCAACGAGGAGGACGTTTTGGCCATCGAGGTCAAAAGCACCCTCAGCGTCGATGATGTGAATGAGCACATCGAGCGGCTGAACAACTTCAAGCGGTTTTTCCCCGAGTACAAGGATAAAAACGTGCTGGGAGCGGTCGCCGGGATTGTCTTCAACGGGAACAGCGACAAATTTGCCTATAAACAAGGGCTTTTCGTGATCGGCCAGACCGGCGATACCGTCCACATCTTAAACGACGAGCAATTCAAGCCCAGGGCGTGGTGAGGCCGGATTTATCATTCCGGAGCCGAAAGACCGTGAACCGGCCGGCATTCGTCACAACTGCCCATTAAGGAGGTCACCCATGGCGACAACGGACCAGGAACGATCCCATTCAGATGAAATCAGGGAGATTTGGAAACTGTTCAGGGAAACAGACAGAAGGTTCAAAGAAACGGAGAAAATGGTGAACGACCTCACCGGCAAATGGGGAAAATTTGTCGAAGGGCTGGTGGCGCCGGGCGCCATCCGGATGTTTCGGGAACGGGGCGTCAATATCGAGCGGACCTCTCAGAGAGTGACATCCCACAAGGGCGGGGAAGAGATGGAAATTGACGTCCTGTGCATCAACGAGGAGGACGTTTTGGCCATCGAGGTCAAAAGCACCCTCAGCGTCGATGATGTGAATGAGCACATCGAGCGGCTGAACAACTTCAAGCGGTTTTTCCCCGAGTACAAGGATAAAAACGTGCTGGGAGCGGTCGCCGGGATTGTCTTCAACGGGAACAGCGACAAATTTGCCTATAAACAAGGGCTTTTCGTGATCGGCCAGACCGGCGATACCGTCCACATCTTAAACGACGAGCAATTCAAGCCCAGGGCGTGGTGATGCCAAATTTGCCGGATCGCGGGCCAGAACCGGTCCGCCGCCCCCGGCCGCCTTACCGTTTCCTCGTGGTCGTGGTTCCGGGGACCCTGTTGATCCCGGTTCTTCGGCCGTTATCCGGGGGATAATCGCGTTGACACGGGGCCGGCCGTCTGCCATATTGGTGGTCGTTGCGCGGAATTGTGAGAAATGTCAATTCATTAACCGGAAGGAGGCGTGAATGCGGACAGGTTTCAAGGCAATGGCAATCGCGGGGATGGTGATCTTCATGGCGGTCGGAGGGGCGGCGGCCGAGGAGATCGTGGTCGGGGTGGACGCCAATTTCATGCCGTTCGAGTTCAAGGTGGACGGCAAGCTCACCGGCTTCGACGTGGAGCTTTTCGAGGCCATCGCCAAGGACATCGGCATCGATTTCAAGTGGCAGACCATGGACTTCAACGGGATCATCCCGGGGCTCCAGTCCCGGAACATCGACGCGGCCATCGCCGGGATCACCATTAAAAGCGATCGGGAAAAGGTGGTCGATTTCTCCCATCCGTATTATGATTCGGGGTTGATCATTCTGGTCCGGGCCGACAACACGGACATCAAGGCCATCGAGGACCTCGAGGGCAAGCGGGTGGCCACCAAGCTGGCGACCACCAGCGTGGACTACCTGAAAAAGAACGTGGCCACCGAGGAGCTCAAGCTTCTGCCCAACACCGACAACCTTTTCATGGAGCTGATCAGCGGCGGCGTGGACGCGGTCTTCTTTGACTCCCCGCCGCTCCTCTACTACGCCAAGAATCAGGGCAAGGACAAGGTCAAGACCGTCGGGCCGCTCTACGAGGGCCAGCCTTACGGGATCGCCTTTCCCCAGGGGAGCGATCTCCGGGAGAAGGTCAACATCAGCCTGCTCAAATTCATGGAAGGGGACACCTACGACAACCTTTACAAGAAGTGGTTCGGAACCCTGCCCAAATAATCGCATCGAAAAACAGGGCAGGTAAGAGAAAGCAGGGCGGTGACGCCCTGCTTTTTTTTGGGCCGGATTAAAACCGCTCGATGAGCTTGTCGATCAGGTAGGTGCTCTCCCTCATGGCCTGGCCTCCGAACGGGCCAAACCAGGCCGCGATCCGGGAGAACTCCGCCAGGAAGCGCGCCTTGTCCCCGGAGGTGACCATCTCGCCGGTTTCGTTGAGGGATTCGACGTAGCGCTTCAGGAGGTTCCGCCGTTCGGGAGAGGCCATGATGATCTCCCCATAAAGCTCCGGGTCCTGGGCGAAGAGCCGGCCGACCATCCCCAGCTCCAGGCGGTAGATGGGGCTGGAGAATTCGAGGCTCCGATGGAGGTCCACCCGTCGATCAGCCAGGAACCGGCCGAAGGCAAAGGTGGCGAAATGCCGGAGTGCCTGGACGATGTCCATGATAGCGTCGTGCTCCTCGGCGTCGGCACTCACCAGAATGGCCCCCCAGGCGGCGAGCTGGTCGAGGAGCCACTGGCAGGCGGCCGGGTCCCGTCCCGGGGTGGCCACGATGATCTGTTTGTCCAGAGACGAAGTGGATGGGCCGAAGAGGGGGTGGAGTCCCACCACCGGGCCGGAGTGGGCGTCGAGCATGGCCGACAGCGGCGCGGTTTTGATACTGGTCAGGTCGGTGAGGACCGCCCCGGCCGGGAGGTGGGGGGCGAGGCGAGCGGCGATGGTCGGGGTGGCGGCGATGGGCACCGAAAGGATCGCCAGGTCCACTCCTTTGCACAACCGTTCGGCTCGGGGCCAGTCGTCAACGTCGAGGGACCGGACGTCGTAGCCGGCCTCGGCAAAGCAGCTCCGGAAATAGCGGCCCATCTGGCCCGCGCCGCCGACGATGAGGACCGCGGCTCCGGGCCGGAGGCTCTTGCCGGCCATCGTGGTGGCCTGAGCCACCCGGCTCCGTCGGAGCACGGTCCGGTAGAGGTCCTCGATGAAATCGGGGTCGAGGCCCGAGGCCGCCCCCTGCTCTCGCCGGCGGGAGATGAGGTCTTCCTCACGGGCCGGATGATAGACCGGCAGGTTGTGGTTTTTTTTCAGGGCCACCACCCCGTCCACGACCTTTTGCCGCTCGGCCAGAAGGGTCACGATCCGTTCGTCGATCGCGTCGATCCGGTCCCGGAGGGCCGCCAGTCGGCGGTCGATTTCGGGGGAATGGGTATCGCTCATGGGGTGTCCTCCCCGGCCGGAGCCGTCGGGGCGGTGGGCCCGGGGTCCGCCTCGGCCGCCTCGATCAGCTCCCGGAGCCGCCCGTCCAGCTCCGATTCCTTCCGGACCCCCTCGATCCGCTCGACGATCCGGCCGTCCCGGACGAGCATCAGGAGGGGGATGGCCTTGATGGCGAACCGTCGCATCCCGGCCTCCCCGACCCAATAGACCGGAAAGGTTACCTCGTGTTCGGCCACCATCGAGGCGACGACCTCCGGCCCGGCATAGTCGATGCTCATCCCCAGCATTTCCAATTCCTGGTCGGCGTATTTGTCGTGGAGGCGGACCAGGTCCGGCAGCTCCTTCCGGCAGGGGGCGCACCAGGCCGCCATCACCACGATGGCCCCGGGTCCGGTCATCGTCGCGATCTTTTGGGAAAAGGCGTCCGGATTGGTCCGGATCACCTTTGGTTTCAGCGGGCTTTCCGCTGAATTGAGATTCGGGTCAGCCAAAGCAGCCGTCGCGGCGAACAGGATGGCCAGCAGGGTGAGGACCGGGGTCGAAATCCGGCGTCGTCGTCCGAGCGGTCGGCGATGGTCAAAAAATTTGAGGCCAGGGGCTGTCATGATCTCCCATTGCGCATTATAGTCTCGGGTTAGGGCCGGCTCGCTTTGCCGGCCGGAAAGGAGCTGAAAACTGATGGAACCGATTGTTTACACGCCCATCGGCGTGGTTCGATCCCCCCACGCCGGCCCCGAAGGAACCCCCATCCAGCCGCCCGGCGGGTCCGGGATCGACGCCCGGGTGGAGATCCGTCCCGAATACGCGGAGGGTCTCCGGGACCTGGACGGGTTTTCCCACCTGATTCTCCTCTACCACTGTCATCTGGCCAAGCCGGGGCCGTTGACGGTCAAGCCGTTTCTGGAGGATGCCGGGCACGGCCTGTTTGCCACCCGGGCTCCGGCCCGGCCCAACCCCATCGGCCTGTCGGTGGTCCGCCTGAAAGCGGTCGAGGGCACGACCCTCCATATCTCCGACGTGGACATCATCGACGGGGCCCCGGTCCTCGACGTCAAGCCCTATGTGCCGGCCTTTGACGCGCCCGACGCCGGCGGGGTCCGGACCGGCTGGCTGGCGCCCCATCTCCACCGGACCCGGGACTCCCGCGACGACGGGCGGTTTTCATGATGAGGACTTGTCGCCCGGTCCCTTTTTGGCCTTGAGCTTCGAGTCGAGGTTGGCGAAGAGCTGCTTCTGGCGCTCCGCCTGCTGGGCCTTAAAGGATTCCACCGACTTGGCGATCCCCCGGCGCTCCTTCTGGAACCGCTGAAGTTCCTGGGAGAGCTTGTCGGGCTTATCGTTGGACCGGTCCAGGGATTCGATCTTGAGATGATCCCGGACAAATAGCCGGGGGCCGTAGGCGCTGTCCACGATTTCGATGATCCCCGCCTCGTCGAGCCGTCGGCAGAGCCGGTGGCCCTCTTCCGGAGAAAACGCAAGGGTCTCGCAAACGTCTTCGACGGAAGGGGGGCTTTGATTGCGGTGCGAGTCCACCCGGATGGCCGCCACCACGAGGTGGGCGCTGCCATAGAGGTCCTTCGGCTTCATAGAATCCCCCGATCGTCTTATGTGCTCAGATTTTATGTGACTCGATGTTTCCGTCACTTCCTGGGGCCGCTTCGGGTTGACAGAAACGCCCATGGGGAGTAACTACCATTTCTTGTGGGTTTGTCAAGGTCAGGACCACAAACGCCAACCTGAACAGCGAAAGCGGGGAAACTATGACGGAGATACTGGATGTAATCGGACGGGAGGTACTCGATTCCCGGGGCAACCCCACCGTGGAGGTGGATGTGACCCTCGAATGCGGCGCCTTTGGACGGGCCACCGTCCCGTCGGGGGCCTCCACCGGGACTCGTGAGGCTCTCGAGCTTCGGGACAAGGACGAAAACCGGTACCTGGGCAAGGGGGTGACCACCGCGGTGGACAACGTCAATAACGAGATCGCCCTGGCGGTTCGGGGGATGGACGCGGCCGACCAGGTGGCCCTCGACCACCACCTGATCGACCTCGACGGCACCCCCAACAAGTCGAAGCTGGGCGCCAACGCCATCCTGGGGCTTTCAATGGCGGCGGCCCGGGCAGCGGCTGATGCCTACGGGATGAGCCTCTACCGGTACCTCGGCGGAGTCCAGGCCCGGTATCTTCCGGTGCCCATGATGAACGTCATCAACGGCGGGGCTCACGCCTCCAACAACCTGGACATCCAGGAATTCATGATCGTCCCCTTTGGCGCCAAATCGGCGACCGAGGCGATCCGGATGGGAGCCGAGACCTTCCACCACCTCAAGAAGATTCTCAAAAAGCAGGGGCTGAGCACCGGCGTCGGCGATGAGGGCGGGTTCGCCCCCGATCTGGAATCCAACGAGGAAGCCATCCGGTACATCCTGAGCGCCGTGGAGGCCGCCGGTTACAATGCCGGGCGGGACATCGGGATCGCCATGGACGCGGCGGCCAGCGAGTTTTTCAAGGACGGGAAATACGTTTTGGCCTCTGAAAACCGGTCTCTGTCGGCCGATGAGATGATCGATTACTACGAGGACCTGGCCAGCCGGTATCCGATTCTCTCCATCGAGGACGGCCTGGCCGAGGGTGACTGGGACGGCTGGGCCCGGATGACGGACCGGCTGGGAGACAGTCTCCAGATCGTCGGCGACGACATCTTCGTCACCAATCCCAGGATCCTGGCCGAGGGCATCGAGAAGGGCGTGGCCAATTCGATCCTCATCAAACTCAACCAGATCGGGACGGTGACCGAGACCCTGGACGCCATCGAGCTGGCCCGGAGCGCCGGGTTCACCACGGTGATTTCCCACCGCTCCGGCGAATCCGAGGACACTTTCATCGCCGACCTGGTTGTTGCGGTCAACGGTGGTCAGATCAAGACCGGCTCCATGTCCCGGACGGACCGGGTGGCAAAATACAACCAGCTCATCCGGATCGAGGAGTCCCTCGGGCCGGCCGCCTGCTTTTCCGACAACATCTTTGAACCGATGTAGCCCCGGCCGGCGGCAACCGAGGAGGTAGGAGTCATCAATGGCTTTTAGCACCAAGTTGATATTCGTCACCGGCGGAGTCTTGTCCTCTCTGGGCAAGGGGCTGGCCTCCGCCGCCATCGGCGCCCTTCTGGAGAGCCGGGGCCTTCGGGTGACCATCCAGAAGCTCGACCCGTACATCAACGTCGATCCCGGCACCATGAACCCCTTCCAGCACGGCGAGGTCTTTGTCACCGACGACGGGGCCGAGACCGATCTCGACCTGGGCCACTATGAGCGGTTCACATCCGCCATCATGGGAAAAAACAACAACTTCACCTCCGGCAAAATCTACCATTCGGTGATCACCAAGGAACGCCGGGGGGACTACCTCGGCGGCACCGTCCAGGTGATCCCCCACGTCACCGACGAGATCAAGGCATCGGTCCTTCTGGCGGCCGAAGGGGTCGATGTGCTCATCGTGGAGATCGGGGGGACCGTCGGCGACATCGAGGGCCTCCCGTTTCTGGAGGCCATCCGCCAGTTCAAGGCCGATGTGGGCAAGGAAAACGTCCTCTACATCCATCTGACCCTGGTGCCCTACGTGGCCACCGCCGGGGAAGCCAAGACCAAGCCCACTCAGCACAGCGTCAAGGAGCTCCGGAGCATCGGCATCCAGCCCGATATCCTCCTCTGCCGCACCGACCGGATGCTTGCCCGAGACATCAAGCGAAAGATCGCTCTCTTCACCAACGTCAGCGAGGACGCGGTGATCACCGCCAAGGATGTTGACTGCATCTACGAGGTCCCCCTCAACTTCCACGCCGAGGGGCTCGACGACAAGATCGTGGAGCTCCTCCATATCTGGACCCGGGCCCCCCGGCTGGAAAACTGGGAGTCGCTCATCGAAAGGTTCAAGCACCCGACATCCGCCGTGACCGTGGGCATCGTCGGGAAGTACACCGAGCTGACCGAGTCCTACAAGAGCTTAAACGAGGCCCTCTACCATGGCGGGCTGCCTCACAACTGCCGGGTGGACCTCACTTTCATCGACTCAGAGACCCTGGACAGCCTCGACCGATGCCGGGAGCGGCTGGGCCTGGCCGACGCGATCCTGGTGCCCGGCGGGTTCGGGTCCCGGGGCGTTGAAGGCAAGATCCGAGCGGCCCGGTACGCCCGGGAAAACGGGGTCCCCTTTTTCGGAATCTGCCTGGGAATGCAGATCGCGGTCATCGAACTGGCCCGGCACCTCGCCGGGCTCGAAGGCGCCCACAGCGCCGAGTTTGACGAGAACACCCCCCATCCGGTGATCTACCTGATGACCAAGTGGATCGATGAGAAGACCGGGACGGTCCAGAGCCGGGACGGGGGCTCCGACAAGGGCGGAACCATGCGCCTCGGAGCGTACCCCTGCCGCCTCAAGCCGGACACCCTGGCCCGGCGGGCTTACGGGGTGGCGGACATCTTCGAACGGCACCGCCACCGGTACGAATTCAACAACGCCTATATCGAACAACTGGAGGCGGCGGGGCTGGTCATCAGCGGAGCCGCCCCGGACGAGTCCCTGGTCGAGATCGTCGAGGTCGCCGACCACCCATGGTACCTCGGGTGCCAATTTCATCCCGAATTCAAATCCCGCCCCATGGCACCCCATCCCCTATTCCGCTCATTTATCGGAGCCGCCCTGAAGAAGGCTATGGGTTAAGGGTTATGGGCTATGGGCTATGGGCTATAGGTTAAGGGTTATGGGTCTTGGGCGGGCTTCAGTGTTTGTCCGGATTCTTGATCGCGGGGGCGACCAGCCGGTCGCCCCCGCGAAGATCGATTTCGATCCCGATCCCGATTTCGATTTCGATCACCTATAACCCATCACCCATCACCTCTCACCCATCACCCATCACCTCTCACCCATCACCTATCACCCATCACCGGGTCAGGGTCAGGACGGTCATGCCGCTGCCCGGACGACGGACCAGGAACCGGGCCGTCTCGCCCGTCTCGATTCGGCCAAGAGCATGTTTGAGCCCGGCCGCGTCCGAGATCGGCTTTCGGTTGAACTCCAGGATCAGGTCGCCCCGACGGAATCCGGCGGCATGGGCCTTGCTCCCCGGCATGACCCGGCTGACCACGGTCCCCTCGGTCGTATCGACGCCAAGCCGCCGGGCCAGTTGAGGCGTGAGATCGGTAAGCTCCAGGCCCAGGTCAGCGGCCGATGGCGCCGGTCCGGCCCCGGCGATCCGCTTTTCCCCGTCGGCCCGTTTGCCCAGGGTCACCGTCAGGGTCCGGCGTTTTCCGTCCCGAATCACGGTGATCGCCGTCTCCTTGCCCACCGGCAGGTTGGCGACCATCGAGGAGAGGTCCCGGGTCTCCTCCACCGGCTTGCCGTCCACCTTCACGATCACGTCACCGCTCTCGATGCCGCCCCGTTCGGCCGGCTGGTCCGGATAGACCTCGGTGACCAGGACGCCCTCATCACTTTCCAGGTTGTAGTACTCCTCAAGGGAGTCGGTGATGTCCTGAATCCCGACCCCGAGCCAGCCCCGGCTCACCTCGCCGCTTTCCTTGAGCTGGTCCGCGACGGTCCGGGCCAGATTGATGGGAATGGCAAACCCGATCCCCTGGCCCGAAGCGACAATGGCGGTGTTGATGCCGACCACCTTTCCATCCAGGCTCAGCAGTGGCCCGCCCGAATTGCCGGGGTTGATCGAGGCGTCCGTCTGGATGAAATCGTCATAGGGCCCCGCGCCGATGACCCGGCCCTTGGCGCTGACGATCCCGGCGGTCACGGTCTGTTCCAGGCCGAAGGGGCTGCCGATGGCCACCACCCATTCGCCCACCTTGAGGTCTTCGGAATCACCCAGCGGGAGGGGGGTCAGCGAAGCGTCGGAGTCGATCCGGATGAGGGCCAGATCGGTTTTCGGGTCCCGGCCCACGATCTCGGCCTCGAATTCCTCGCCGGTGGAGAGCCGGACCTTGATCTCGTCGGCATCCTCCACCACGTGATTGTTGGTTACGATATAGCCGTCACGGTCGATAACAAAGCCCGAGCCGAGGCTTTGCCGGCGGAATTCCTGGCCGGGGCCGTCCTCGTTAAACGGCCCGAAAAAGTCCCGGAACCGGTCCGGCAGCCCTCGGGGCGGCCGCTGGCCAAAAGGGCCAAAAAAGTGACGGAAAACCCGGCCGTCGGTCTCGTTCGTTCTGACCGTGCGGATGTTGACGACCCCCGGTTGGGTTTTCTCCGCCAGGTTGCTGATGGTATCCGGGAGCCACGCCCCCGACTTGGCCGCCGCCGGCATTGGACCGGCCGCCAGGCTGAGCATCAGGGCCAGCCCGACCGTCAGGCCGACCCACTTTTGGAAATGCGATAATCTGTTCATGGTCTGTTCCTCCATTGTTCGGGTTTCCGACGGACGGAAAGAAAACTCGCCCGCCGGGGTCCCTCCCCGGCGATCCGTCCGCCATCTCGCGTACAATGGAAAGATAGACCATCAACCTGACCGGAGCCTTACCCGAATATTACCGTTTGGTGAAAAACGGCCATTGGCCATGATTATCGTTTGGGCCGCCCCAGGGAAATCCAGAAAGTCGCCCCCTCACCCGGCCGGGAGAAGACCTCGGCGGTGCCGCCGTGAGCCTCGGCGGCGGCCCGGACGAGGCTGAGCCCCAGCCCCGCTCCGGTTTCCGACCGGCTGGCCGAGGCCCGGTAGAACCGATCGAATATCTGAGGCCGGTCCTTGTCCGCCACGCCGGGGCCGGTGTCTTCGACCCCCAGCTCCACGGCGCCCGGGCCGGTCGAGGCCACCGCCACGAAGACCGCGCCGCCCGGTGGCGTGTACCGGATGGCGTTGTCAACCAGGTTGGCGACGGCTCGCTGGAGAAGGCGGGAATCACCGGAGACGGTGCAGGTCCCGGGAGTCCGGCGGGTCAGGGAGATGCCCCGGTCTTCGGCCAGGGGAGCGAAGAGCTCGCAAACATCGGCGACCAGTTGGGCCAGGTCCAGGGGCTCATGGCTCCCGGCGGCGACCCCGGCCTCGGTCCGGGAGATCATCAACAGGGTGTTGACCGTCTCCAGAAGCCGGTCGCATTCATCGATGGTGGAGGCGGCCATCTCCTGGTAGTCGGCCACCGATTCGGCGGTGGTCAGGGCGATCTCGGCCCCGCCCCGAATCCGGGTGATGGGGCTTTTGAGGTCATGGGCGATGTTGTCGCTCATCTCCCGGATGCCGGCCACCAGGTCGGCGATCCGCCCCACCATCCGGTTGAAGGCTTCGGCCAGGCGGTTGATCTCCTCGGCACCCCGCTGGGTGGGAACCCGTAAGCTCAAATCCCCCTCGGCGATCTTCAGGGCGGTCCGGGTTACCACGTCGATCCCCGACAGGGCTTTCCGGGCCATGAGCCAGCCGATGACCCCGGCCGGGAGCGCCAGCACCACCAGGGTGACCAGGGCGATCCGGCCGAAGGCGGACACGAGCCGGGCCCCCGGCTGGAACGTTTGCCCCGTCTGAAGAATCACCCCCGACCCCAGCCGGGCGTAGAGAACCCGGACCCCGAAGGACCGGCCAGGAAGGCGCTCGGTGGCTAAAACCCGGCGGCTTGCCGAGAGAACTTCCTGGATCGCCTCCGGCCGAATCACGATCTCCCGCCAGAAATCCATGTTGGATGAAGAAAAGACGGCGCCGTCCGGGGTGAGGAGCCGGAAAAACACCTTCCGCTCGCCGGCGGCCTGGGCCTCGACAACGGTGTAGCGCCGGACCGCGCCGATCCCCTCCTTGCGAAGGATCAGGGCGGTGGCCTCGTGCTGGGAGATCAGGTCCCGGTCGATGACCCCCTGGAGGGTCGAACGGATAAAGAGGTAGGCGATGAGAAAAGCCGCGCCCACGGAAAGGGTCAGGACGACCCCGTAGAGGAGGGTGAGCCGGGCGCTCAGGGAGTTGGCGAGCTTAGTCCGCCCGAATGACATAGCCCACGCCCCGGATCGTGTGGATGAGCTTCCGGTCGAAGCCCCGGTCCATCTTCTCCCGGAGCCGCGAGATCCGGGCCTCCACCACGTTGGTCCCGGGGTCGAAGTCGTACCCCCAGACATGCTCCATGATCATGGTCTTGGAGACCACCCGGCCCGCGTTCCGCATCAGGTAGGCCAAAAGGGAGAGCTCCAGGGGCTGGAGCTCGATCTTCTGGCCCGCCCGGAAAACCTCCCGGCTGACCAGATCCAGGGTGAGGTCCCCGACGGTCAGCCGGGTCGCCTCGGTTCCGCCGCCCGACCGGCGCAACAGGGCTTGAATCCGGGCCAGGAGTTCCGAAAAGGCGAATGGCTTGGGGAGATAGTCATCGGCGCCGGTCTCCAGGCCCCGGACCCGGTCGGCCACCTCACCCCGAGCGCTCAAAATGATGACGGGGAGATCCACCTGCTCCCGCCGGATCTCCCGGATGACCGACAGGCCGTCCCGGCCGGGAAGCATCAGGTCCACCACCGCCAGATCATAGGAACCCGTCAGGGCCATTTCCAACCCGGACTCCCCGTCTTCGGCATGATCGGCGACAAACCCGGCCGCCCGAAGCCCCTTGAGCACAAAGCTCGCGATTTTCACGTCGTCTTCAATCAGCAAAACCCGCATGGTCTTCCCTTCCCTCCCTGTCATCACGTCATACCACGGATGCCGCCCGGCGGCAACGCGGGAACACCGGCCGCCGATCCGTGAAAACGGCTCCACGGACCTGATGTCCCGTTGACCCGCGCCCCTCATCCTGATACCAAATGAAACGGCATTGCCAAATATCGGCCTTAATCACCGATTGGGACTTGCCGCGTTCAGGCCGGC
>CAZWGY010000036.1:0-1648 GCA_964633575.1 uncultured Desulfobacteraceae bacterium | reverse complement strand
CATTGCCAAATATCGGCCTTAATCACCGATTGGGACTTGCCGCGTTCAGGCCGGCCGACGGACCTAACCCCCCTACCCTTTTCCCTGAAGGAATTGAAAACTTCCGAGGTTTTCAAAATCTTTTGAAAACCTCGGAGGTCTCTATATTCGGGGCAACGTCCCGGCGGCTCAATTTTCCACCACGCGGCCAGGGGAGTTGAAAATTCCCGAAACGTCGTTTAAACTAAGCTTTTTTGACGCAATGCTGAGGGAAGAGACCATGGCGGACACCACCCAAACCGATATCCAAGCCTTCATCGATCGCTGGCGGGCGTCCGGCGCCGCTGAGCGCGCCAATTACCAGCTCTTCCTCGCTGAGCTCTGCGACATCATCGGGGTGGAGCACCCGAGGCCCGCCTCGGACATGCCCTCTGAAAACGCCTACGTCTTCGAAAAGAGCGTCCCGTCTCCCCACGGCACCACCCACTTCATCGACCTCTACAAGCGGGGCTGCTTCGTCCTGGAGGCCAAACAGGGGAGCGACAAGGAAAAAGCCGACTCGTCCGTCTTCTCCGAGGCCGCCCTCCGCCGGAAGCAGCAGCGGAAGACCGGCACCGCCGTCCGGGGCACCAAGTCCTGGGACACGGCCATGGAAAAAGCGAGGCAGCAGGCTCAATCCTATTGCCGGAGCCTGCCCGCCGAGGAGATCACCGACGGCCGGCCCCCGTTCATCCTCGTCGTGGACGTGGGCAACACCATCGCCCTCTTCAGCGAGCTCAGCCGCACCGGCGGCAACTACATCCCCTTCCCGGACCCCCGGACCTACCGCATCCGGCTCGACGACCTGACGGATGCCAATGTCCGCCAACTGCTTCGCCAGGTCTGGGACGACCCCATGAGCCTCGACCCGTCCCGCCACAGCGCCAAGGTAACCCGCCGGATCGCCGCCCGGCTCGCGGAGCTGGCCAAATCCCTCGAGCACGACGCCGACCCCGAAACCGTCGCCCACTTCCTCATGCGCTGCATCTTCACCATGTTCGCCGAAGACGTGGGACTGCTGCCCGAACGAAGCTTCACCGATCTCCTCGAGGATATCCAGAAGGACCCGCCCACGTTCAAGCCGATGCTGGAAAACCTCTGGGAGACCATGGACCAGGGGGGCTTTTCCGTCATCCTGCGCCGCCGGGTCCCCAAGTTCAACGGCGGGCTCTTCAGCGACCCGACCGCGCTCCCCCTCTCCGCCGCACAGATCGAGCTCCTCGTGGAAGCCGCCCGGGCGGACTGGCGCGACGTCGAGCCGGCCATCTTCGGCACCCTTCTCGAACGCGCCCTCGACCCGGTGGAACGGCACAAGCTCGGCGCCCACTATACCCCCCGAGCCTACGTGGAGCGGCTGGTCAGGCCGACCATCATCGAGCCGCTCCGGGCCGATTGGGAAAGTGTCCAGGCCGCGGCCCTGCTCCTGGTCGAATCCGGCAAGACCCCCAAGGCCATTGCCGAAGTGGAAACCTTCCACCGCCGGCTGGTGACGCTCCGGGTCCTCGACCCCGCCTGCGGGTCCGGAAATTTCCTCTACGTCACCCTGGAGCACCTGAAACGGCTCGAAGGCGAGGTCTTAAGGAATCGGTATTAAATAACTTTCCCATTTTTGTACTCCATTGGAATTGCA
>CAZWGY010000035.1:4693-18448 GCA_964633575.1 uncultured Desulfobacteraceae bacterium | reverse complement strand
TCCTCGGGTCCGTTGTCGGACTCCCGGTAGGCAAACCGGCCCCCGAAGGTGTTGTGGTTGCAATGGTCGCTCCGGGCCTGGGAGATGTATTCGAGCTCGATGTCGGTGGGGTCGGAAAGGCCGTGGCGGGCCCGGCGGGCTCGGACATCGGGATCGAGAAAATAGGCCCGGATGGTGGGGACGTCGTTGGGATTTAAGGCCAGCCCGCGCTCGGCGCTGATCCGGTTCAAGGTGGCGTCGGAATCGATGGGTATGGCGGTGACGGTGGGGGTGTGATCGAGGATGACCTTGGGGGTGATGATCCCGACGCCGACATCCGGGTCCCAGTCGGTCCGGGCGTAGACTCGCCATTGCTGGATGATGTCGTTGGCCAGGAGCTCAGCGGCGACGGTATGGGCCATGGTCTCGTCGAGCGCCCCGTCCGCGCAGCGGATGCAGTAGCGTCGGGAGGTGTAGATGGCCTCGCCCGGAGCGAACCGGACACCCAGGACATCCTCAACCGCCTCGACGGCCGTGGCTCCCGGATTGTCCCGGACCCCCGGCCGATAGCCCACCCAGATGATCCAGTCGAACGGGACCGCCAGCGGCCGGTAGTCGGAGATCTGGGTTACCGGGTTGGTGAAGATCTCCTCCCGGATTCGGGTCAACTGGTCGGGGGAGAGGGCTTTGTCGAAGGTCAGGATCTGGACGGTGCGGACCGCGTCGAGGTGGATGCCGAAATAATCCCCGGCCCCTTTCCGGAGGGCCTCGCCTTCGGCGTCCAGCAGATCGGGCTTCAGTGTCAGCTCAAGACGGTGTGGCATGGACGTTGCGCTCGCTTTCTCCTGGTGTTCGGTGACTGTATAACAGCCCCGGATCGACCGGTTTCCCCGATGCGTAACGCGATGCCCGGAAAATCAGGAGACGGCGGGAGGGGCGCTCCCCGGTGACGGGGAAATCCGACGGCCCGGGGCCGTCAAAACGCGGTGGCGCTATCCGGCATGGCGCCGCGGGCGGGTGCCGGGTTCAGCTTGTGAGGATCCGGACGATGTCATTGTAAAAGACGAAAATCATCAGCATCAGCAGGACGAAAATCCCCGCCTGTTGGGCCATCTCCCGCATCCGGGTGTTGACCGGCCGCCCCATGATCAGCTCGGCAAAGAAAAAGACCAGATGGCCGCCATCCAGGACCGGGATGGGCAGGAAGTTCAGGATGGCCAGGTTGACGCTCAAGAGAGCGATGAAAAAGACCAGATTGGTGGTTCCCTGCCGGGCTTGCTCCCCGGCAAGCTGAGCGATCATGATGGGGCCGCCGAGGGTCTTGGTCGAGAGGCTGCCCGCGATCATCTTGCCGATGCTGACCACCGTCAGCTCGCAGATCTCATAGGTTCGGACGACGCTGCTCACCGCCGCGTCCAGGATGCTCATCTCCACCGATTCGACATCGCCGGCTGAAGTAATGCCGATCAGGTAGCGCCGGACTTCCTCACCGAAAAAGTTCTCGGTTGTCCGCATCTCGGGCGTGATCTCGAGCCGATGGGTGGTCTCCCCCCGCCGGACCGTCATCCGGACGGGTGCTCCCCTGGAGTCGCCGATGAGCTCGGACATGTCATCCCAGTTCTCCACCGGCTTGCCGTTGATGGCGGTCACGACATCACCGGTTTCTAAACCGGCCCGTTCCGCCGGGGTGTCGGGATTCACCGTCCCGACGGTGGCTTTCAGGACGTAGGTCCCGGAGATGGCGAAGATGGCAAAGAAGATGAGGACGGCCAGAAGGAGGTTGAAGGTGGGGCCGGCGGCGACGATGAGAATCCGTTTGATGACGTGCTTGTGGGTAAAGGAGATGGGGATGTCGGCGGGGTCGATCTCGGCGTCCGGCTCTTCGCCCACCATTTTGACGTACCCCCCCAGGGGGATGGCCGAGACCCGATAATCGGTAATGCCCACGGTCTTCCCGAAAATCCGGGGTCCGAACCCCAATGAAAACCGTTCCACTCCGACGCCAAACAGCCGGGCCACCAGAAAATGGCCCAGCTCATGGAAGAAGATGAGAACGCCCAGGACAATGACAAATGACAGAACCGTAGTGCTCATATCGAATTTCCGGCGATTCGGTCAATCGCCTGCTCGGCCCGCCCCCGGGCCCAGGTGTCGGCGTCCAGGATGGCCGACAGGTCGGGCCGGGAAACGGCCTGGTGATCGTTCAAGGTCTCCCGGACGGCTTCGGCAATCCCGGTAAAGGGGAGCCGCTCGTCGAGAAAGGCCCTCACCGCGACTTCGTTGGCCGCGTTTAAAACGGCCGGGTGAGTGCCGCCGGCCTCACCGGCCGCGAAGGCCAGCGCGAGGCAGGGGAACCGGTCGAGGTTCGGCCGCTGGAAGGTCAATGTTCCGATGGCCGGGAAGTCCGGGGCCGGCTCACCCAAGGGGAGCCGTTCAGGCCAGGACAGGGCCAGGGCGATGGCTCCTTTCATGTCGGGGACGCCCATCTGAGCGATGACCGAGCCATCGACCATTTCGACCATGGAATGGACGATGCTCTGGGGGTGGACCACGACCTCGATTTCCCGCCGGGAGACGCCGAAGAGGTGGATCGCCTCGATGACCTCCAACCCCTTGTTCATCAGGGTGGCGGAATCAACCGTGATTTTTGGCCCCATCTCCCAGTTGGGATGGTTGAGGGCATCCGCCGGGCGGATGCCGGCCATTTTCTCCGCCGGGGTTTCCCGAAAAGGGCCGCCCGATGCGGTCAAAAGAATCCGGGCGAGATCAGCCCGCCGCTGTCCGGCCAGGCACTGGAAGATGGCGCTGTGCTCGCTGTCCACCGGCCGGATGGGGGCTCCGGTCTTTTTCGCCCGGGCCATGACCAGATCCCCGGCCATGACCAGGGTCTCCTTGTTGGCCAGGGCAATTTCCTTGCCGGCGTCAATCGCCGCCAGGGTGGGGCGAAGCCCGGCGGCCCCGACCACCGCCGTAACCACCGCATCCACCGCCGGTCCGGCGGCGGCCTCGCACAAGCCCTCGGTTCCGTAAAGAATTCGGACCCCGCTATCGGATGGAAGTTGTCGGGCGAGGTCTTCGGCCCGCTCCCGGTCAAAGACAACCGCCTCCGCCGGTTGAAACTCGGCAATGATCTCCGCCAGGGCCGTCAGGCTGCTTCGGGCCGACACCGCCGTCACTGAAAACCGGTCGGGAAACCGCCGGACGATCTCCAGGGTATTTCCTCCGATGGAGCCGGTGGCGCCGAGAATGCAGAGTCGCTTCATGAAAGTATATAGACCTTGAAGAGGTACGTCAAGGGCGCGGCAAAGAGGAGAGCGTCGATCCGGTCGAGGATTCCGCCGTGGCCCGGCAGGATGGTGCCGGAGTCCTTGATGCCCGAAGTCCGCTTGATGGCTGACTCGAACAGATCCCCGGCCTGGCCGATGGCTCCGGCGCAGACGAAAAAGAGGAGACTTCCGCCCCAGGGGAGCTCCGGCAGAAACATGGCCTTGCCCACGGCGCCCACCAGGAGATTGGCGGCCAGACCGCCTAATGCCCCTTCCACCGTCTTTTTGGGGCTTACCATCGGGCAGAGCCGGTGCCGGCCCCAATAGGAGCCGACGTAATAAGCGCCGATGTCCCCGGCGAAGATCACCGCCAGGAGAAGAAATATCCAGATCCGGCCGTCGGCTCCGTTGCGGATGAGAACCAGAAACGCCAGGCAGAGGGGGATGTAAGCCATCCCCTGAATTTGATGAGCCACGTTCCGGAGGATCACCGGGTCCCGTCCCGTCTGGGTGACGGCGAACAGGCCGCAGAACAGGGTGTTGACGGCGATCAGAGCCAGGGCCAGATCAGTCCGGCCCCCGGCGGCGGCCAGGATGACGGCCGATCCGATGCCCATCGCGACGGCAATGAGGAGCCCGGAGACGGTCCGGCCGTCGGGGTCGAAGGCCATCCGGAAGTATTCCCCCAGGCAGACGACGGCGGCGACGACCACCAGGAGGGTAAAGGCGGTGTTCCCCCAGTAAACGAGGGCAATGAGGAAGGGCAGGGCCACCAGGGCGGTGATCCAGCGGTTGGCGTGAGCGGAGCGGGCCATCAGACCTTGCCGAACCGGCGCTCCCGCCGGCTGAACGCATCCAGGATTTCCAGGAGCTCCTCGCGGGTGAAATCGGGCCAGAGGGTGGGCGTGATGAAGATCTCGGCGTAGGCGATCTGCCAGAGGAGAAAGTTGCTGATCCGCATCTCGCCGCTGGTCCGGATGAGGAGATCCGGGTCCGGCATCCCGGCGGTGTAAAGATGACCGGCGACGGTTTCGGCGGTGATGGCGTCCGGGTCGAGGGTTCCGTCGGCGGCCCGGCGGGCGAGGGATCGAGCCATCTGGACGATTTCAGCCCGGCCGCCGTAGCTCAGGGCCAGGTTGAGGACCATCCCGGTGTTGTCGGCCGTCAGGGCGAGGGTTTTGTCGAGGTCCCGGCGGACCTCGGCGGGCAGACGGTCGATCTCGCCGATGGCCGACAGGCGGATCTGGTTGTCCATCATCTCGGGACGCTCCCCGGTGAGAAACTTCCGGAGGAGCGCCATGAGAGCCGAGACCTCGGCCTGGGGCCGGGCCCAGTTTTCGGTGGAAAAGGCGTAGAGCGTCAGGTAAGGGATCTTGAGCTCCCGGCAGGTCCGGACCACCACCCGGACCACCTCCATACCCCGCTCGTGACCTCTGACCCGGTTGAACAGCCGCTTCCGGGCCCATCGGCCGTTGCCGTCCATGATCATGGCCAGATGGTCCGGCAGTCGAGAGCGATCGATGGCGGGCGCGGCGGCGGGCGCTTCAGAACTCAAGGATCTCCTTCTCTTTCTCCTTCTGAATGACGTCGATCCGCTCGATCGATTCGTCGGTGATCCGCTGGATTTCCTCCTGAGCCTTGAATGCCTCGTCCTCGGAGATATCCCCGTCCTTTTTAAACCCCTTCAGGAGATCGTTGGCATCCCGACGGATGTTCCGGACCGCGACTTTGTAGTCCTCGCAGGTCTTGTTGACCAGCCGGACCAGCTCCTTGCGCCGGTCCTCGGTCAGCGGCGGAATGGTGATCCGGATGATCTTTCCGTCGGAAGAGGGAGTCAGCCCCAGGTCCGACTTCAGGATGGCCTTTTCGATCTCCTTAATGGCTGAGACATCCCACGGCTGAATGGTGATCAGCCGGCTTTCGGGAACCGACAGGGATGCCATCTGGTTGAGCGGAGTCGGCGTGCCGTAGTAGTCGGCCCGGACCCCGTCCAGCAGCGACAGGGAGGCCCGGCCCGTCCGAATCCGTTTCAATTCGCTCTTCAGCGCGGAGATCGACTTGCCCATCCGCTCCCGGGTCTCCTGGTATGTGGACTCGATCATTGGTTTTCCTCGAATTCGTTATTGATCCTGGACCCCACGTCCTCCCCGCAAACCACCCGCCGGATGTTCCCGGCCCGGCTGAGGTTGAAGATCACCAGCGGGAGACGATTGTCCATGGCCAGGGAGATGGCGGTCATGTCCATAACCTTGAGCTGGCGCTCCAGAACTTTCATGTAGGTGATTTGCCGGACAAAGTGAGCATCCTGATTGACGGCCGGGTCGGCGTCGTAGAGACCGTTGACCTTGGTGGCCTTGAGGAGAATCTCCGCGTGGACCTCCTTGGCCCTCAGCACCGCCGCCGTGTCGGTGGTGAAATAGGGATTGCCGGTGCCGGCGGCGAAGATCACCACCCGATGCTTTTCCAGGTGCCGGAGGGCTCGGCGGAGAATGTAGGGCTCGGCCACCTCGTGCATGGAGATAGCGGTCTGCACCCGGGTCACTAACCCCCGTTTTTCCAAAGCCCCCTGGAGCGCCACCGAATTGATGACGGTGGCCAGCATTCCCATGTGGTCGGCGGCGGTCCGTTCCATATCATAAGAGGATGCCGCGATGCCCCGGAAGATGTTGCCGCCCCCCACCACGATGGCCACCTCAACGCCGAGGGTCGCCACGGAATGAATCTCGTCCGCCACATAGCTGATCACCCGGGGGCTGATGCCGAAGCCCTGATCGCCCATCAGGGCTTCTCCGGAGAGCTTGATCAGAATCCGGCGGTAGCAGGGGGCGGCCACCGGGTCATTCTCCAAGCTGATACCGGGTAAACCGCCGGATCGAGATGTTCTCCCCGGTCACGGCAATCACCTCGTTGATGTAGTCCGCCACCGTCTTGTCCGGTTCCTTGACGTAGGGCTGATTGAGCAGGCAGCTCTCCTTGTAGAACTTGTTGAGCTTCCCCTCGGCGATTTTCTCGATCATCTGCTCCGGCTTGCCCATTTCCTCGGCCTGGGCCCGGTAGATCTCCTTCTCCTTTTCGACGATTTCCGCCGGGACGTCTTCGGGGGCGATTCCCACCGGGCCGGTGGCCGCGATGTGCATGGCGATGTTCCGGGCAAAGGTCTGGAAGTCATCGGTTTTGGCCACGAAGTCGGTCTCGCAGTTGACCTCCACCATGACGCCGATCTTCCCGCCCATGTGGATATAGGATGTCACCACCCCTTCAGTCATGGCCCGGCCGGCCCGCTTCTTGGCGGTGGCCAGCCCCTTTTTTCGGAGAAAATCAACCGCCTTGGTCATGTCTCCGTCGCATTCGGCCAAGGCTTCTTTGCAATCCATGATTCCGGCCCCGACCTGATCCCGAAGCGCTTTGACCATTTTGGCACTAATTTCGGACATTTTGTTCTCCTGTCGATTCTTCCGACGCCGGGGTTTCCGCGTCGCTTCCACTGTCTTCAGACGTCGTCTCGGCCGACCGCTTGATGATCTCGACAACCGGTCCGGGCGATCCGGGGGAAATGACCTTTCGCTCCCCGGGCTTGAGGTCGGCGCCGGCCGCGGCAAAATCAGGCTCTTCGGCGGGCTCCTCGGCATCCTTGTCCGAGACGGCCTGCTGCCGTTCCTTGTGCCGTTCCTTGCCCTCGAGGCAGGCGTCGGCAATCCGTGAGGTGAGCAGTCGGATGGCCCGGATGGCGTCGTCATTGCCGGGGATGATGTAATCGATGTCGTCCGGGTCGCAATTGGTATCCACCACGCCCACGATGGGAATGTTGAGGCGTCTGCCCTCCCGAATGGCGATGGCCTCGTTTTTGGGATCGACGATGAACATCGCTCCGGGCAGCCGGGTCATCCGACGGATGCCGCCGAGGTTGTTGTCGAGCTTAACCCGCTCCTTTTCCAGCTTCAGCCGCTCTTTTTTGGTGTACAGGCTGAAGGTCTCCTCGTCCTGGATATCGGTGAGGTGGTTGAGCCGGTCGATGCTCTGCTTGACGGTCTGGAAGTTGGTGAGCATCCCGCCGAGCCAGCGGTTGTGGACGTAAAACATCCCCGCCCGGTTGGCCTCGTCGTAGATGGCGTCCCGAGCCTGCTTCTTGGTGCCCACAAAGAGGACCTGTTTCCCCTCAGCCGCGGTGTCGGCGATGAATTCGTAGGCCGTCTTGAACATCCGGACGGTCTTCTGGAGATCGATGATGTAGATACCGTTCCGCGCCCCGAAGATATAGGGCTTCATTTTGGGGTTCCAGCGCTTGGTCTGGTGTCCGAAATGGACCCCCGCTTCGAGCAGTTCCTTCATGGTAACGTAAGCCATACGCAATCCTTTCATGGTGTTAACGTGGTTAAGCCACCGTCCCAATCCTCCCCGCCGCCGACCACGCCAAGGCATGGCACCGGGCGACGGGTCCGGGGACGTGCGTCGTTAAAAATCGAGATGACATAACAAATGATGCCGTCCATCGCAACCCTTTTTTCAACCCGGATCACGACGTCGGGCCACGGCCACCCGGTGGTGGCCGGCCAAATCGGTCCGGATCGTCACCGCCTCGTATCGCCCATCCCGCTCGAAGCACCGCCGGACCCGATCTGCCTGATCAGCGCCGATTTCCAGCATCAAGAATCCGCCGGGCAGCAGGTGGTCCGGAGCCGTCCGGATAATCGGGCCGATGGCCGCCAGACCGTCGGGGCCGCCGTCCAGGGCCGCCAACGGCTCATGGTCCCGAATCTCGGCGGCCAGGCCGTCTATGTCCGACGTGGTCAGGTATGGCGGATTGGAGACGATAAGATGGAACCCCGGACCATCGGGGGGCGGGGCCACCGGCTCCAGCCAGTCCCCGGCAAAAAAGGCAACGGCATCCGCCGGCCCCAGCCGCCGGGCGTTATCGGATGCCACCCGCAGGGCGGCGGGCGAAGCGTCCGAAGCGAAAAAGCGGTTCCCCGGCCGTTCGGCCGCCAAGGCCAGAATCACCGCGCCGGAACCGGTTCCCAGGTCGAGGACCCGCCAAGTCGCCCCGTCGGTCGGCAGTTCGTCCAGAGCGGCTTCCACCAGGCTTTCGGTGTCCGGCCGGGGGATCAGGACATCGGGGTTTACCGAAAGGGTCAGCGTCCAGAAGTCCCGCTTTCCCACGATATAGGCCACCGGCTCCCGGCGACGTCGTCTCCGGATCAGCGCTCTGAGCCGATCCCGCTCATCCGGGGTCAGGGGCTGATCGTACCGGATATAAAGGTCGATCCGCCGAAGGCCCAGAGCATGGGCCAAAAGAATTTCAGCACCGGCGCGGGGGCTTTCAATCCGGCGGTCGCGGAAGTCGGCGGTGATCCACCGAAGGAGGTCAAGAATGGTCCATGGCGACGCTTTCGACGGGGTCTTCATGAAGTTGTTGCAGGGCCTCGGTCTGATAGTAGGTTACCAACTGGTCGATGATCTCGTCGATCTCTCCCTGGAGCACGCTCTCGAGCTTGTAGAGCGTCAGCCCGATCCGATGGTCGGTCACCCGGCCCTGGGGAAAGTTGTAGGTCCGAATCCGTTCGCTCCGGTCGCCGGAACCGATCTGGCTCTTGCGCTCCTCGGACCGCTTTTCGTTCTGTTCCCGGATCATCCCGTCCAGAAGCCGGGCCCGGAGCACCTTCATGGCCTTGGCCTTGTTTTTCCACTGAGACTTTTCGTCCTGGCAGGTCACCACCAGGCCGGTGGGCAGGTGAGTGAGCCGGACCGCCGAATCCGTGGTGTTCACCGACTGGCCGCCGGGACCGGTGGAGCGATAGACATCGACCTTGACCTCTCCGGGGTCGATGTGGAGCTCCACGTCCTCGGCCTCGGGAAGGACCGCCACCGTGACCGCGGATGTGTGAATCCGGCCTTGAGTTTCGGTTACCGGGACCCGCTGGACCCGGTGGGTTCCGCTTTCGAACTTGAGCCGGCTGTATGCTCCTCGGCCATGGATCATGGCGATGACCTCTTTGAGGCCCCCGACGCCGGTGGTGTGGTGGCTCATGATCTCCACCTTCCAACGGCGGTTTTCGGCGTATTTGCCGTACATCCGGAACAGGTCCCCGGCGAACAGCCCGGCCTCCTCGCCGCCGGTGCCGGCCCGGATCTCGATGAGGACGTTTTTGGCGTCGTTGGGATCCGTGGGCGTCAGGAGCTTCTTGAGGGTTTTCTCCAATTTCTCCCGCCGGTGCTCCAGGTCGGCCACTTCGGCCCGTGCCAGATCCTTGATCTCGGGGTCGGCGTCCCGGAGCAGCTCGCCGCTCTCGTCAATCTCCCGGAGAATCCGGCGATATTGCCGGAAGACATCGACGATCTCAGACAGCTCCGAGTGCTCCCGGGCGTACTTCTGATAGGCATCCTGGTCGGCGAGGATCTCCGGATCGCTCAGCAACCCCTCGATCTCAACGTAGCGCCGCTCCACTCCTTCGAGCTTATCGTACATCGGTCACCAATCGATGGCCGGCAATTACTTGCCGGCCGCCTCTTGCTGGCCCTGCTGAAACTTCGCGTACTTCTTGCGGAAGCGTTCGATCCGGCCGGCGGTGTCCACCAGCTTCTGCTTGCCGGTGAAAAACGGGTGGCACTGGGAACAGATCTCCACCCGGATGTCGGATCGGGTGGAGCCCACCTCGAGGATATGACCACAGGCGCATTGGATGGTGGTGTTTTCGTATTTGGGATGCAGATCCTTTTTCATGACAGACTCAACTCCTTAAAAACGGTACGTTACAAACGTGTCAGGTGTTCATCGAGTTCAAAAACTCTTTATTATCACTTGTTCCGGCCATTTTTTCAAGCAAAAATTCGAGGCTGTCCACCGGATTGAGGGATGACAGGAGTTTGCGGAGAATCCAGGTTCGGTTGAGGATTTCCGGGTCGAGGAGCAGCTCTTCCTTCCGGGTCCCGGACTTCTTGATGTCGATGGCCGGGAAAAGCCGTTTGTCGGAGAGGCGCCGGTCGAGCTGGAGCTCCATGTTGCCGGTTCCCTTGAACTCCTCGAAGATCACCTCGTCCATCCGGCTGCCGGTGTCGATGAGGGCTGTTGCGATGATGGTGAGGCTGCCCCCTTCCTCGATGTTCCGGGCCGCGCCGAAAAACCGTTTGGGTCGCTGGAGAGCGTTGGAGTCAACGCCGCCGGACAGGATTTTCCCGCTGGGGGGGACCACCGAGTTATAGGCTCGGGCGAGCCGGGTGATGCTGTCGAGGAGAATCACCACGTTCTTTTTGTGCTCCACGAGGCGCTTGGCCTTTTCGATGACCATTTCCGCCACCTGGACGTGCCGTTCGGCGGGCTCGTCAAAAGTGGAGCTGATCACCTCGCCGCGCACCGACCGTTCCATGTCCGTGACCTCTTCGGGACGCTCGTCGATGAGGAGCACAAAGAGCATGATGTCCTTGTGATTGGCCACGATGGCGTTGGCGATGAGCTGAAGGAGCATCGTTTTTCCCGACCGGGGCGGCGAGACGATCAGGCCCCGCTGCCCGAACCCGATGGGGGTCATGAGGTCCATGATCCGGGTGGAGTAGTTCTCGGGCTCGCTCTCAAGGTGCATCTTTCGGATGGGGTATAGCGGCGTGAGGTTGTCAAAGAGGATCTTCTCCCGCGCCACCTCGGGGTCCTCGTAGTTGATGGCTTCCACCTTCAGCAGAGCGAAATACCGCTCCGATTCCTTGGGCTGTCGAATCTGCCCGGAGACCGTGTCGCCGGTCCGAAGGTTGAAGCGCCGGATCTGTGAGGGGGAGACGTAGATGTCGTCCGGACCCGGCAGGTAGTTGGAATTGGGGGCCCGGAGAAATCCGAAGCCGTCCGGGAGAATCTCCAGGGTTCCTTCACCATAGATCAGCCCGTTCTTCTCGATCTGGGCCTGGAGGAGGGAAAAAATCAGCTCCTGCTTGCGCATCCCGGCGGCCGAATCGATGTTGTACTCCTTGGCGATCTGGGCCAGCTCCTTGATCTTCTTTTCTTTCAGCTCAACAATATTCATCTTTCAAGCCAATATCCAAAAGGGTTTCAGTGCGGCGCGTCGGCCCGGGGCCGTGCGCGGATTCCGTATCCGGTCAAACTCCCACACGGCATCCACCTTCTCCCGTTCCCCGGGAACGAGTGGCGGTCGGGCCGGCGGGCAAATCCTTCGAGTACCCGGTCTTTCCGGTCAATCTATAAAAAAATGGTATGGCGGTCGTATTCCGTTGGCGGCTAAAGCGGATTCATTTCGAATGACACAAGGGAGTCATTGATTGTAAGCGATATCAGAAAACGGATCGTTTCAGGTGAAAAACAGAGGCGGGCCATCCGTAAGCTCTTTATCCCTGTCTATCCGATGATTTTCCCCCTGTCAAGGGGTTTCGGGCGGCGATGTCGTTTTTTTCGTCCACTCGGCGTAAATCCGGTCCGCGGCGGCCCGCAAATCCTTCATCCCCCCGCCGTTTTCGATGACCCGATCGGCTCGGGCCGCCTTTTCCGCCTCGGTCATCTGAGCGTCGAGCAGGGCTTCGGCCCCGGCGCGGTCCACGGCGTCCCGGGCCATGAGCCGGCGGATCTGAGCCTCCCGGCCGGCCACCACCGCGACCGTCCGGTCGAACCGGGTTTCCAGCCCGCCTTCGAACAGCAGCGGGATCTCGGCCACGAACAGGGGGACGCCCCGCCGACGGGCCTCGGCCATCTCCGCGTCCAACCGCCGGATTACCTCCGGATGGACAATCCGCTCGAGGTCACGCCGGGCCTTCGGGTCCGCCAGGATGCGGCGGCGGAGGCACCGGCGGTCCAGGGTTTCGTCATCGGTTAGGATCTCGTCACCGAACCGGCGGACAACCGCCGACAGGCCCGGCGTATCCGGGGCGACCGCGTCCCGGGCCAGCGCATCGGCGCTCACCCAGACCGCCCCCCGGTCCCGAAGCCGTTCGCAGACCGTGGACTTCCCCGAGCCGGGCCCGCCCGTCACCGCCACTGTCACCGTCATCGATCCCTCATTTCCGTGTTTCCGGGTTATGGCGTCTTGAAAAAGCCCCCGCGAATGCGGTATAGCCTTTGCAACGACCGGTCCGGTTCCGTTGTCATCGACAACCATTGATTTCCGAACAGCTCAATCAAGCGTAATGGCACATTATAACCATGTTAATCCCGAATGCAATTCCTTTTCCGCGCCGGCCGGGGGCCTATCTGGTGGGCGGCTGTGTCCGGGACGCCCTTTTGGGCCGTGAGCCGGCGGATTACGACATAGCGGTCGAGGCCGAACCGGACCGGTATGCCGCCGAGCTGGCCGAAAAGACAGGGGGCCGGGCGGTCCGCCTGGGGCCGGTTGACCATCCCCTGTTCCGGGTGGTCACCCCGGACCTCGCCGTCGATATCCAGCCCTTGCTGGGCGGGAGCATTGACGCCGATTTGAGGCAGCGGGACTTTACCGTCAACGCCATGGCCATCGCCATTGGGGACCGGCGCCTGGTGGACCCGACCGGGGGGCGGGCCGACCTTAAGCGGCAACGGATCCGGATGGTCTCGCCCACCGCCTTCCAACGGGACCCGGTCCGCCTGGTCCGGGCCTTCCGGATGGCCGCCGCTCTCGGCTTTTCCGTCGAGTCCCGAACCTTAGACGCCATCAGCCACCTGAAATCGGGGATCGGACGGTCGGCCGGCGAGCGGATTCAGGCGGAGCTTGAAAAGCTCTTCGCCACCGGCTCGGCGGCCCCCCAGGTCCGGCGGATGGCCGACGTTGAGCTCCTGTTCGCCCTGTTCCCCGAGATGACCCCTCTGAGGGGATGTCTTCAAAACCGTCACCACCACTTCGACGTTCTGGATCACACCCTTCAGACCCTGGCGCGCCTGGAGACCCTCCTTTCCGATCCGCCGGCGAACCTGGCCGGGTTGTGCCGACGGGTCCGAACCGAAGCCGGGACGGCGGTGAATCTCCACTGGGCCGTCCTCTTTCACGATCTGGGCAAGCCCGTCACCCGCCGGGAGACCGAGACCGGGGCGGTGGTCTTTCGGGGCCATGACCGGCGGGGAGCGGCCCTGGCCGGGTCCATCACCGATCGGCTCCGGTTTTCCCGGAAGACCTCGGCGGCGGTGCTGTCGCTTATCGCGCTCCACCTTCGGCCCTTGTGGCTTTTTCTGTCCCATCGCCGGGGAACCCTGACGGTGAGGGGAATCACCCGGTGCTTCATCCGCTGTGGCGAGCTGACCCCGGCGCTGCTGGTCCACGCGGCCGCGGACCACCTGGGAAAGGTTCCCGGCGCGGCGGTCCCGGCGGCGGACCCGTTTCTATCGTTTATCTCCGATCTCCACCACCGGTTTGCAAATCGGTTCGAGGTCCGACGGCGGGAACCCCCGCTGATAACCGGCCACGATCTGATCCGGGAGCTGGGTATATCCCCTTCGCCGCTGGTCGGACGGCTCTTGAAGCGATTGGAAACGGAACGGATGGCCGGCGAGATCACCACCCGGCAGGCGGCCCTCCGACGGGCGAGCAAATGGCTGACCGAGATTTCCGAC
>CAZWGY010000035.1:0-4593 GCA_964633575.1 uncultured Desulfobacteraceae bacterium | reverse complement strand
TCCGACGGGCGAGCAAATGGCTGACCGAGATTTCCGACCCTTGACAAAGCCCCGGCCTTCCGATACTAAATCCGTTTGGCGAATAAACCGGATCGTCCGTAATGAGGGGATCACCCCCTTTGGCATCTCAACCCCAACATTCTTTCCATCTATTTAAAGGAGGCATCAACAGATGAACATTTTGTTTTTCGGCCCCAACGGCAGCGGCAAGGGAACTCAGGGAGCGATCCTGAAAGAGAAATACAACATCCCTCACATCGAGTCCGGCGCGATCTTCCGGGAAAACATCTCAAAGGGCACCGAGCTGGGCGCCAAGGCCAAGGAGTACATCAACCGGGGCGACCTCGTCCCCGACGAGATCACCATCCCCATGATCCTCGACCGGCTGAAGCAGGATGACTGCAAAAAGGGCTGGCTCCTGGACGGTTTTCCGAGAAACAAAAACCAGGCCATCAAGCTCGACGAGGCCCTTAAAAAGGAAAACATGGCCCTCGACATCGTGGTGGAGATGATCCTCGACCGGGAGATCGCCAAGAACCGGATCATGGGCCGCCGGCTCTGCGTCAATGACAACAACCATCCCAACAACATCTACATCGACGCCATCAAGCCGGACGACGGCAAGTGCCGGGTTTGCGGCGGTGAGCTCAAGACCCGGGACGACGATCAGGACGAGTCCGCCATCAACAAGCGGCACAACATTTACTATGACACCGAAACCGGGACCCTCGCGGCGGCCTACTATTTTAAGGACCTCGCCGAAAAACAGGGGTCCGTCAAGTACATCACCCTTGACGGCCGTCCCAGCGTTCAGGATGTCGCCCAGGAGCTGGTCTCCAAGCTCTAAGCCGCCCGGCGCGCCCCTTTACGGCGGCGGACCCGATGTGGGCCGCCGCCAAAGGAACAGTCATTTTTTACTTGCCAACCTTGACAAGTTCGTGCTATATATTTTAGGTTATATTATAGCGATTCAGCAGATCCATAAATGCTGAAAATCCTGCGACGGAAAGGGGCGAGAGCGTTTGAAGGCGATTGAGGTCAAAGTTCTTGACAACGACCTGGAAAAAGCCATGCGGATTCTCAAGAAGAAGATCCAGAACGATGGGCTTTTCAAACGGTTAAAGCTGAAAAAAAGCTACGAGAAGCCAAGCGAATACCGGCGCCGCAAGCAGCGGGAAGCGTTGCGGCGTCAGCGGATTGCCGCGGCCAAAAGACGGTACCGCTAGGCAGGCGATATTCGCCGTTGTCACCCGGCACCCCTTAAGGTGCCGGGTTTTTTTCGTAAGGTCTTTAGGATGACATCCACCGACACGGCCTACCACCAATGTCTCCGGTCCATGTTCGGCCTTCGGCGCTTCGGCATCAAGCTGGGGCTGGAGACCATCAGCGGAGTATTGTCATCCCTGGGCGATCCCCAGGCCGACTATCGGACCGTCCATGTGGCCGGCACCAACGGAAAAGGGTCCATCGCCTCGGCATTGGCCACCATTCTCCACCGGGCCGGCTACCGGGCCGGGCTCTACACATCCCCCCATCTCGTCCGGTTCAACGAACGAATCTGTATCGACGGCGATCCCATCACCGACGCGGAGGTGGTTGCGGCCCATGATGCCGTCCGGTCGGTCCGGGGCGGAGACCGGGAGATGACCTTTTTCGAGTATGCCACCGCCATGGCCTTTTTTGCCTTTTCCCGGCGGGCCGTGGACTGGGCCGTGATCGAGACCGGCATGGGGGGCCGGCTGGATGCCACCAACGTCATCCGGCCCGACCTGACGGTCATCTCCAACATTTCCCTGGAACATCAGGCCTACCTGGGCCGGACCCTGGCTGAGATCGCCGGGGAGAAGGCCGGGATCATCAAGCCGGAGATCCCGGTGGTTACCGGAGTCCGAGGCCGGCGGGTCGTTCCGGTCATCGAGTCCCGGGCCCGATCGCGGGGCGCCCCGGTTCACAGACTCGGTCCGGATTTCCGGGTCAGACGCCATATCGACGGTGCCTTTTCCTATTACGGGCTTGACACGGATTACCGCCGGTTGTCCACGGCGTTGCCCGGCTATCATCAGGTGGACAACGCCGCTCTGGCCCTGGCCGGCACCGAGGTGCTCCGAAGACGAGGGGCGGACATCCCTGAAGCGGCCGTCCGCCAGGGACTTGCCGAAAACCGATGGCCCGGCCGGCTGGAGGTGATTTCCAAAGACCCCTTTATACTGCTGGACGGGGCTCACAACCTGATGGCGGCCCGGAACCTGGCCACCTATCTGGCCCGGGACCTCGCCGACCGCCCCATCACCCTCGTGGCCGGAATCCTCGATGACAAGCCTTACGCGGCCATGCTCGGGGTCCTGTTGCCCCTCTGCCGCCGGGTTATCCTCACCCGGGCGACCATTGAACGGGCTCTGCCTCCCGAACGGCTTGCCGAGGTCGCCGCGGACCAGATCGCCGATATCACCGTCCGCCCAACCGTGGGGGACGCCCTTGGGTATGCCATCGAGACCGTTGGCTCCGATGAGGTCATCTGCGTGGCCGGTTCCCTTTACGTGGTCGGTGAAGCCCGGGAAATCCTGGAAAGGGACGGATACCCGGCTCCGTCAGCTTCTGCTTGACCGGGCGGGCTAGATTTTCCTTGACTTCCGGCGGAATTTTTGAGATGTTCCGTTTTTCGAGGTCATGAAAGGACCTCGCTTTTAATAATGATCGTGCGCCCGTAGCTCAGTGGATAGAGCGTCAGCCTCCGGAGCTGAAAGCCGCTGGTTCGATCCCAGCCGGGCGTACCATTCCCATCCCAGCCGCCTTCAGCCTTGCGTACACCTTGCATGTCCCCGCCCTATGATTATTTTAAAATCATGAAGACATCACACCCCATATCAATTGAAAAGCTCCCCAATCCCAAGGAGCTTGAAAAGGAAATCGGAGAGTTTCTGGCCCGGAAATTCGGTGGCGAGGTCAAGATCATTTCCCCGTCCGAGCTTCCCCAGAAGCTGAGGTCGGAGAGCGACACCGGGGCGGCTCAGCGAAACCCCCCCATCCGGTTTGACCTGAAGCCGGCGGAGCTGATTGCCTATTTAGACGAGTATGTGGTTCGCCAAGATGCGGCCAAGGCGATTCTGGCTACCAAGATCTGTACTCATTTCAATCGAATCCGCCGGGCTGAAACCGACGGCGAAGAAGCCCTCCCGGTCGGCGGGATCAAGAACAACGTGCTGATGGTCGGGCCTACCGGCGTCGGCAAGACCTATATGATCCGGCTGATCGCCCGGAAGCTCGGGGTTCCTTTTGTGAAAGGGGATGCCACCAAATTCAGCGAAACCGGGTATGTTGGCGGCGACGTGGAGGACCTGGTCCGGGACCTTGTGCGGGATGCCGACGGCGACATCGAGCGGGCCCAAAACGGCATTATTTACATCGACGAGATCGACAAGATCGCTTCATCCCAGAACCTTCATGGAGCGGACGTTTCCCGCACGGGGGTTCAGCGGGCTTTGCTCAAGCCCATGGAAGAGACCGAGGTGGAGATGAAGGTCGCCCATGATCCCATCTCCATGATCCAGGAAATCGAGCACTTCCGGAAGACCGGCCGGCGGGAACGCCAGGCGGTCAATACCCGGAACATTTTGTTCATCATGAGCGGGGCGTTCAACGGGCTCGATGAGATCATCCGGAAACGGATCACCGAAGCTCCCATCGGGTTCGGGGCCAGGCTCAAGCGGCCCGATGACGCCTCGGCGGTCCTGGCTCAGGTACGCTCCGAGGACCTGATCTCCTTCGGCTTCGAATCGGAGTTCATCGGACGGCTGCCGGTCCGGGCTATTTTCGAAAGCCTCAGCGAAGCCGATCTTTACGAGATCCTGAAAAACCCGAACAACCCGGTGATCCTGAGCAAAAAGCTCGATTTCACTGCCTACGGCATCCAGGTCAAGTTCGAGGACGCCGTGTTGCGACGGATGGCCCGCCGCGCTTTTGCGGAAAATACCGGGGCTCGGGGCCTGGTGAGCGCCATCGAGGCGGCCTTGATGCCTTTTGAGCGATCCCTTCCCACGGGACACGTCCGCCGGTTCCCGGTCACCGAAGCGGCCATTGCGGACGCCGAAAAGGCCCTCGGGGACTGCGAGTCCGACCCATCCAGTTCGGTTCGGGCCGAGACCTTCGAGCGGCTCCGGCGTGAGGAGATCGAACGCATCCGGTCCTATATCACCGACCGGAAGCGCCACCTGGGCGGTAAGTACGGGATTTCGTTGACGCCGCTCCTTATTGACGCCGTGGCTCAATACTATGCCGGCCACGTCGTTGATGTAGGGCGGGCCACGGAGCGGATCAAGGCGCTGACTGACGACATCAAGAACATCGAACTGCTTTTCTACAACAACCACGACATCAACATCGTGCTGGAGGAGGACGCGGTTCATGCCATCATCGAACGGTTGCTGACCGCCCGCGTCACCCTTGACGAGGTTTACCGTCAGCTTTCCGCCGACTTCGAGTACGGCCTGAAGCTGGTTCGGGACAAGACCGGCCGAAGCCGCTTTTTCCTCACCCGGGACGCGCTGCTCGACCCCGAGCACTACGTCTCCGACCTGCTTCGGGACGAGGTCGATG
>CAZWGY010000034.1:0-18478 GCA_964633575.1 uncultured Desulfobacteraceae bacterium | reverse complement strand
TGGACTGAGGACTGATGACGTCTGAGGATTTTCACAGCTTAATCCATTTTCATGCATGGGGGGTGATCGTGGTTCCTACAATGCAGAGCCGCGACCGTGAGGGAGCGCCTCGGCGAGCCGATCGAACGTCGAAAATCCGCTCCCTTACGGTCGCGGCTCTGAACGGTCGCGGCTCTGAGTGGTTAAAAACCCTTTTCATGCACGGGGGTGATCGTGGTGCCCCGGTCATGAGGGTTTATCTTAATTATTTTAAAATGTGTTGTTAGGGTAGCCTGGATCGGGATTGCCCGGCGGAGCCGACGAGATGTATTTGGACAAGCAGAAGGTCAAGGTGGGGCGAAACGACCCCTGCCCCTGCGGCAGCGGTCGGAAATACAAAAAATGCTGTCTGACCAAACAAAAGCGGATACCAGCTCAGGCAGACGTGTCGGAGCTCTACCGGACCCGCTACAAGATCCGAATCAAAAAGCCCCGGGACATCGAAGGCATCCGGCGGGCCGGCCGCTTAGTCATCGAGACCCTCGACCTGGTGGAAGCCTCGCTCCGGGTCGGCATGACCACCGAAGAGATCAACCGGATTGTCCACGACCACACCGTTCAAAACGGTGCCGTCCCCGCCCCGCTCAATTACCGGGGCTTTCCCAAAAGCACCTGTGTTTCGGTCAATGAGGTTATCTGTCACGGGATTCCCGGTGACCGGGTAGTCCGCTCGGGGGACATCGTCAACGTCGACGTCACTTCGATCCTGAACGGCTATTTCGCCGACGCCAACAAGACCTTCTTTGCAGGGCCCCCGGGGCCGGATGCCCGGCACATTGTCGAAGTAGCCCGGACCAGTCTCCGGCGGGGGATTGAGATGGTCCGGCCCGGCAACACCATCGGCGACATCGGCTGGGCCATCCAGCAGTATGCCGAAGGGGCCAAGTGCTCGGTGGTCCGGGAGTTCGTGGGGCACGGCGTCGGGTTCGAGTTCCATGAGCCGCCCCAGGTGCCTCATTATGGCCGGCGAGGGGAAGGGGTCCCCCTGGTGCCCGGCATGGTCTTTACCATCGAGCCGATGATCAATCTGGGCAAAAAGGAGCTTCGGGTCCTGTCGGACAAGTGGACCGCCGTGACTCGGGACGCATCCTTGTCGGCCCAGTTCGAGCAAACCGTTCTGGTCACCGAAAACGGATACGAGAGCATGACGCCCTACCCCTGCTAAGGCGGGGACGCGGGCACGGGAGTCCTTCATGGGCGCATCACTCGACGAACAGATTCTCCGCGCCGCCAAGGAGATCGTCGTAAAATTTATCGAGATCGGCAGGGTTTCGCCCACCGCCTTTCCCGAGCTGTTCCGGACGGTTTACGGAACCATCGACGAGACGGTCCGGCCCCCTTCCCCGACGCCGCCGGAGGATGAACCGCCCCCCGGTTAGAAGACCTCGTCAAACCGGACCGAGGACGGTCTCGGCATCATCGGAATCCCCTCGGATACGGCATCGGACAGCTCGTCAGCCGCATCCGGGTCCAGCCACCAATACCAGTATGCGCTGCGCTCATCGCCGTACTTGGACAGGACGGTCTTCGGCGTCCCGAATTTGTTCCAGTAAAGCAGCCGAGTGTAGTTGATGTTCCATAAGAGGACATAAGGGCAGGCGTCGTAAACGATCTGGTCGATTTCCCGGCAGATATCGTTCCGCTTCCGGACGTCGAAGATCCGCCTCTGCTTTACGATCAACCGGTCCACCCGGGGGTCGGAAAAGCCGGTGATGTTGTTGCCCCCCTTCCGCTCGGCCTCGGCTGAAGACCACATCCCCTCCGGGTCCTTGAAGACCCCGGCGCTCCAGGCGGCCCAAGTCATCTCGTAGTTGAGCTCATCCATGTCCTTGGCCCAGGCGGCCCAATCCTTTTTATCGATGATCAGCTCGATGCCGACGTCCTTGAGGTCTTCGGCGTAGATGGCGAGGAATTTGTCGGCCGAACTGCTCCGGGTGAGAAACCGGAAGGAAAACCGCTTTCCGTCCTTTTTCAGATAGCCGGTCTCCGGGTCAACCCGCCAGCCGGCCTCCCGGAGCAGTGTCCGGGCCTTTTCCGGGTCCATCTCGATGATCGGGTTGGGGCAGGGGTGGTCGTCGGAATAAAGGTCCTCGTAGTAGGAGCGGTGGAGAAAGTACTGGTTGTACATCAAGGTCCGGTTCATCTTCTTCCGGTCCAGGAGGTGAGCCATGGCCTTCCGGACCCGCGGATCGTCGAAGGGCGGCCGGCGCATGTTCATGGCAAACCCCTGGAAGCCGACCGGCTGGTGATTGTAAACTTTCTGCTTGACGATCCAGTTATTCAAAAATTTCTCCCCCGTGGTCTCTCCGACCCAGAGCCGGGAGGTGTAGATGGGATAAAGGTCGATGTGCCCCTTTTTAAACGCCTCGAAGGCGTTCTCCCGCTCGGCGTAAAAACGGAAGCGGATGGCCGAAAAGTTCCCGGTGCCCTTGACCCGCTTTCTTCCCCGGCGCCACCAGTCATCCCGGCGCCGAAGCGTAACGCTGACCCCCTCGTCGATCTCCCCCAGCCGGTAGGCCCCGGAAACCACCGGGAACTCGAAATGAATGTCATTGAAATCCATCGACTTGAAAGCTTTCGACGGGAGGATGTGAAAGCCTCCGGCCGCGCCGAGGTTCTTCCAGTGGACGGTTTTGGCGGTGAACCGGATCGTCCGCTCGTCGATCACCTCGGGCGGCTCGAACCGCTCCATGTCCACCTTGTGGGGCCCGGTGAGGTGTTTTGGATCGACAATGGCCGCCCATGTCCACCGGACATCCTCGGCGGTGATCGGCGAGCCGTCACTCCATCGGGCGTCGGGGTCGATGTGGAAGGTGAAGGTCCGTTTGTCATCGGAGAGGGTCCACCAGTCGGCCAGGCCCGGCTCGTAAGCCAAAGTCGTCGGGTGCATGTCCAGGAGGGTCTCGTACATCGCCCCGAAGATCTCAGCCGAGAGAACGTTGTTGTCCAGGTAGTAGTTGAGGCTCTTGGGATACTGGCTGGCAAAGACGGTGATCTCGCCGCCCACCCGGGCCCGGGGGCTGGCCAGCGGGTCCGGCCGGTCGGACCATCCAGGCCCTGGAAATCGCTCCTCCGCCCCAACCACTCCGGCCCCGAAAAGCACGGCAACGACGATCCAGACGTAACGGCGCCATCCCTTCATTGCCCGCCCCCTTTCAAAACATCGATCATCGAAAAAACGGTCCCCCGAGCCCCTTCCCGGACCCGGTCGGATAAAAAGGCCACCGCGTCGAGGGTCCCCCGGGCATAGATATCCCGGCCGTTGACGTTGTGGGTAAAAACAAAACGAACCGTTTCATCCGGGGAGTCGAGGGTGTAAGTGTGCCAGCCGTGACCGTCCAGGTACTCGGGCGGGATGCCGAAATCCCGAACCTGGGCCTCGGGGTCCCGGACCTTTTCGATCTGATCGGCGGAAAACGGAATCCCCAGCCCGTTGAAGGACTGGACCATGGCTTTGGCCGTGCCGCTGGTATCGGCCTTCCCCTTCTGGTGGCTTTCCCGGATGGCCAGGGTATAGCCGTTGAAAAGCCCCGGAAAGGTCTCGGCGGCCCACGCCATCATCGCCCCGAATCCAACAATCTGCTTGCCCATGTTGGGGGCAATCACCGCCGCCGTGTCCGAACCGGCCACCGTCCGGGTCAGGGCCTCCCGATCGCCGCCGGTGGTCCCCATGACAAACGGCAGGCCGTTGGCGCAGTAAAACCGGGCGTTGTCATTGACCGCCGTCGGATGGGTGTAATCGACGCACAAGGTCCCGGCGTCCAGGCGATCGGGGATCGTCTCCCGGTCCTCGGGACGAATCAGTTGGACGGAAACGCCGCCCACCGTCCACGACGGCTCGGTGATCTCCGGGCCGGTGAGGGCGAAGGGCAGGAGTCGAAAGCGCTCGTCCCGGCCCACATGCTCGGCCACCGTAGCGGCCATCTTGCCGGGAATGCCGTTGACCATCACGGGAATCGGTGTCATCTGCTGCTCCTTTCTCTCCATCGGGGCGATTGGATTCCATTGTCGGATCGGCGCGGTGCCGGTCCTCCCGGTAAACAAAAAAGCCCCGGCTTGCAATGGGGGCGCAAGCGGGGCTTTCACAGGCCATGATCGGACCCGAACCGGGCCGTCGGATCAACTGTCGGCCGGGGTCGCATCCGAGGCGGGGCCGCCGGCACCCGCTTCGCTGGATTTGGGGGGGGTTGCCGCCGGTTTGGCCGCCTTTTTCTTGCCGGTCTCCTGTTGAGGTTTGACTCCCACCAGCTCCACAATGGATATGGGGGCCGCGTCTCCATGCCGTCGGCCTTCCTTAACGACCCGGGTATAGCCGCCGGCGATGCCGGCAAACCGTTGGGGGGCTTCGGCGAAAAGACGATGGACCACCGCCTTTTCCCGAATGATCGCCAGGGCCTGGCGCCGAGCGTGAAGGTCACCCCGCTTGGCCAGGGTCACCAGGTGATCCGCCCAGCTCCGGAGCTCCATGGCCTTGGCATGGGTGGTCCGGATGCGGTCGAACTTAAAAAGCGAGGTCACCATGTTGCGAAACATCGCCTTCCGGTGACTGTCCGTTCGGTTGAGCTTGACGCCGCTTTTTCGATGTCTCATGGGAACCTACTCTCCTTCCTCCATATCGTCTTCTTCGGGGGGCTCAAACCCGTCGAGTTTCATGCCGAGATGAAGGCCCATCTCAGATAGCACATCCTTGATCTCGTTTAAGGATTTCCGCCCGAAGTTTTTGGTTTTGAGCATTTCGCTCTCGGTCTTGCTGACCAGTTGGTAGATCTTGTTGATATTGGCATTTTTGAGGCAGTTGGCGCTGCGGACCGAGAGCTCGAGCTCCTCGACGCTGCGGTAGAGGTTCTCGTTAAACTCGGGGGTCTCCTCATCAACTTGCGATGCCTCGGGCTCGGGCTCCAAATCCTCATCGAAGTTGATGAAAATCGACATCTGCTCTTTGAGAATCTTGGCCGCATAGGCTACGGCATCCTCCGGGACCACGCTGCCGTCGGTCCAGACTTCCATGGTCAGCTTGTCGTAATCGGTTTTCTGCCCCACACGGGCATTTCCCACCACATAGCTGACCCGCTTGATGGGGGAGAAAACGGCATCGATGGGGATGGTCCCCACCGGCTCATTTTCATCCTTGTTGGCCTCGGACAGCGCATATCCTTTGCCCACCTTGACGGTGAGGGTCATCTGAAGCCGGGCCCCCTCAGCCAGGGTGGCGATATGCTGGTCCGGATTGAGAATCTCGACCGCTACCCCTTCACCCCGGAGGTCCGCCGCCGTCACGTTCGCCGGACCCGTCACATCGACGTTGAGCGTCCGGGGCTCGGCTTCGGATACCTTCAGGCGAATCTCCTTGAGGTTCAAGATGACTTCGGAGACGTCCTCAATCACGCCCGGGATGACGCTGAACTCGTGCATCACCGAGTCGAATTTCACCGATACGATGGCCGCGCCGTACAGGGAAGACAGGATGATCCGCCGCAAGGAGTTTCCCACGGTGATGCCGTACCCCCGCTCCAGCGGCTCACAGACAAACTTGCCATATTCGGGCGTGGAGGTCTCGACATGTACCCGCTCCGGCCGGATAATCTCCTGCCAGTTCATGTACATTAGCTCATTTGAGGACATTATGAATAACTCCCGGTTGAGTCGGAATGCATTTTACCGGATGAAACACCGGCACGATAGAGGCGGTCGGAAGACTACTTGGAGTACAGCTCGACGATTAGCTGCTCCTGCATCGGCATGGTCAGATCCTCACGGACCGGATATGCTTTGACGACGCCCCGCATGCTATCCTTTTCAAGCTCAAGCCACTGCGGTATCCCGCGGCGCACCACCGCTTCGAGGGCATCCTGAATGGCTGAAACATTCCGGCTTTTCTCCCGGACTTCCACCACGTCGTCTACCCGAATGAGGGCGGAGGGGATGTTGACCTTCTTCCCGTTGACCGTGAAGTGATTATGCCGGACGAAATGTCGGCCCTGGCTCCGGGAGTTGACGAACCCGAGCCGGTAAACCACGTTGTCGAGCCGCCTCTCGAGGAAGACCAGGAGGTTGGTGCCGGTGATCCCCTTTTGCTGATCGGCCCGGCCAAAGAAGAGCCGGAACTGCTTTTCCGAAAGCCCGTACATCCGCTTGACCTTCTGCTTTTCCCGGAGCTGAATTCCGTAATCGGAAATCTTGCCCCGACGGCGCTGCCCATGAACCCCCGGCGGATAGCCACGGCGATCAAAGGCGCATTTGTCCGAATAGCAGCGATCTCCCTTTAAAAAGAGCTTCATGTTTTCGCGCCGGCAAAGCCGACAGACCGATCCAGTATATCTTGACAAGACTTGAGTCCTCCTTCCGCTATACTCGGCGCCGTTTGGGAGGGCGGCAGCCGTTGTGGGGTATCGGGGTGACGTCCTTGATCATCACGACGGTCAATCCAGCCGCCTGCAAGGAGCGGAGGGCTGATTCCCGTCCCGATCCGGGCCCCTTGACGTAAACCTCAACATTGCGCATTCCGTGCTCCATCGCTTTCCGGGCCGCGTCCTCGGCCGCCAACTGAGCCGCGAAGGGCGTGCTCTTCCGGGACCCCTTGAAACCCTGAACTCCGGCACTCGACCAGGACACGAGGTTTCCCCCCGGATCGGTGATCGTCACGATGGTATTGTTGAAGGTTGACTGAATGTGGACCACCCCACTGACAATATTCTTTTTTTCCTTTTTCTTGGTACGGGTTCTTCTCGGCATGGGTCGGATATTCCCCTATCGTTCGGTAACGGGTTATTTCTTCTTGGCGCCGCCCTTCTTCTTGACGGCGGCCCGACGCGGTCCCTTCCGGGTTCGGGCGTTTGTGCTCGTCCGCTGTCCCCGGACGGGCAACGACCGACGGTGGCGAAGCCCGCGGTAGCAGCCGAGATCCATCAGCCGCTTGATGTTCATCGATATTTCCGTCCGAAGCTCGCCTTCCACCTTGTACTCACTATCGATCACCTTCCGGATCTGGTTGATCTCCTCGCCACTCAGATCATCGGTCCGCTTGGCGTAATCGATGTCCAGCTTGTTGAGGATCTCATGGGAGGTGTTCCGGCCGATTCCATAAATATAAGTCAGCCCAATCTCGATACGCTTGCCTCGGGGCAAGTCTACGCCCGCGATACGTGCCACGTTCGCCTCCTATCCCTGCCGCTGTTTATGCCGTTTGTTGGTGCAGATCACCCGGACGATTCCGCGTCTGCGGATCACCTTGCACTTGCTGCACATCTTCTTTACCGATGCCCTGACTTTCATGGCTCGTCTCCTTCACAAAGGCGCTATTTGGATCTGTAGGTGATACGTCCCCGGGAGAGATCGTAGGGCGACAGCTCGACAGTCACCGAGTCGCCCGGCAGGATCTTGATAAAGTGCATTCGCATCTTCCCGGAGATGTGGGCCAGAATCTGGTGTTTGTTCTCCAGCTCGACGCGGAACATCGCGTTGGGCAGTGTCTCGATCACCGTGCCCTGGACTTTGATCGGCTCTTCCTTTGCCATATTCTGCGCTCCCTGCGTTCATGTCAATCGGGGGCCCCAGTGTCTTCCGGCCCCCGTCGGATGGCTCTTTCGTCGGATCGTCGTCCGGCTCAGCGCCGCCCCTTAATGCGTCCGCTGCCCTTTTTCAGAAACCCCTCGTAATGGCGGGTCAGCATGTGGGATTCAATCTGAGATACAGTGTCAATAGCCACTCCGACCACGATGAGCAGCGCGGTCCCGCCGAAATAAAAGGGGACATTGAACCGGCTGATGAGAATCGACGGTAACACGCAAATGGCCGACACGTAAATGGCGCCGCCCAAGGTAATTCGGGTGAGCACCCGGTCGATGTAATCGGCGGTCCGCTTGCCGGGACGGATTCCCGGAATGTAACCGCCGTGCTTCTTCATGTTCTCGGCCACGTCCACCGGATTGAAGGTAACGGCGGTGTAGAAATAGCAGAAGAAAAAGATAAAGCCGACGAAAAGGGTCTCGTAAATCAGCTTCCCAGGCATCATGGAATTGGCAATGGCCTGCATCCAGGGAATCTTGATAAAGGAAGCCAGCGTCGCCGGAAACATGATGATCGACGATGCGAAAATCGGCGGAATCACGCCGGACGTGTTGATCTTGAGAGGCAGGTGAGTGGACTGCCCGCCGTACATCCGCCGTCCCACAACCCGCTTGGCATACTGAACCGGAATCCGTCTCTGGCCGGTCTCCATGAAGACGATGATTCCCACCACCGCAATCATCAGGACCAGCAACATCACCGCCGTGAAGATGTTGAGCTCCCCCGTGGAAAGAAGGCTGAAGCTGTTGATGATGGCGGTGGGCATTTGGGCCACGATTCCAGCGAAGATGATCAGGGAGATCCCATTGCCGATCCCCCGTTCAGTGATCTGCTCGCCGAGCCACATGATAAACGCGGTGCCGGCAGTCAGAGTGATCACCGTCATGATCCGGAACCCCCACCCCGGGTCGATAACCACGGGAGCTCCACTGGGGGCGCTCATGCTCTCCAGCCCAAAGCTGATGCCGAAGCCCTGAATGATACTCAGGATCACCGTCCCGTAACGGGTGTACTGGGTGATCTTCTTCCGGCCCTGCTCCCCTTCCTTGGACAACTGCTCCAGGTGGGGAATGACGACCTTTAAAAGCTGAAGAATAATGGATGCGCTGATGTAAGGCATGATCCCGAGGGCGAAGACCGAAAATCGCTCCAGAGCCCCGCCGGAGAACATGTCAAACAGCCCGAGCAGCGTACCCTGAGCTCTCTCGAAGAAATCGGCCAGCGCGGCGGCATCAATGCCCGGAGTCGGCACGTGAACGCCGATCCGATAGACCGCCAAAAGCGCCAGGGTGTAGAAGATCCGTCGCTTGAGCTCCGGGATCTTGAAGATGTTCTGGAATCCGCTGCCAACCATGCTATACCCCCGACGGCGCCGTAGGGAGCTCCACTGTCCCGCCGGCCGCCTCGATTTTCTCCCGTGCGGCCCGGCTTACGCGGTCGACCCGGACCGTCAGCGACGCCTTCAGCTCGCCATTGGCCAGCAGCTTAATGCCGTCATACCGTCCCTTGACCAGGCCCGCCGTCATCAGGGCGGCCGCATCCACCACGTCGCCGGTCTCGAAACGGGTCAGATCGCCGACGTTAACTATGGCGTATTCCGTTTTGAAGATGTTGGTGAACCCACGCTTGGGCAATCGCCGATGAATCGGCATCTGCCCGCCTTCATATCCGGGCCGGACACCGCCACCGGACCGGGCATTCTGTCCCTTGGTGCCCCGGCCGGCCGTCATCCCGTGTCCGGAGCCGACTCCACGGCCCAGCCGCTTCCGTCGTTTCCGCGAGCCCTCGGCGGGCTTGAGCTCATGCAACTTCATCCGTCGTCTCCTCCGCTTTAACCAGGTGGCTCACCGCGTTGATCATCCCCCGGATCTCCGGGGTATCCCGCAGGGTGACCGTCCGGTTCATCCGCGTCAATCCCATTCCCCGAAGGACCTTCCGATGCTTTTCCGGCCGTCCGATCATGCTCTTGACCAGCGTCACTTTCAACATGTCTGCCCTCTCTCCTTCCCGAGTCTTGCCGGCGATCAGAGCTCCGCGACGGTCCGTCCGCGCCGGGCCGCGACATCCTCACGGCTTTGGAGCCCGGAAAGCCCCGCCATGGTTGCTTTCACAACATTATGGGGGTTGTTGGTGCCCATGCACTTGGTCAGGATGTTCTGGACGCCGGCCGCTTCGAGAACGGCCCGGACCGGGCCGCCGGCAATCACTCCGGTTCCCTCCGATGCCGGCTTCAACAACACCCGGCCGGCACCGAACCGGCCCAAGATTTCGAAGGGGATCGTCCCCTCGGTCAAGGGGATCTGGATCATCTCCTTTTTGGCGCGTTCCACTCCTTTGCGGATGGCTTCGGGCACTTCTCCCGCCTTGCCAAGACCATAACCGACCGAGCCTTGTCCGTCGCCGACCACCACGATGGCGCTGAAGCTGAAACGTCGGCCGCCCTTGACTACCTTCGCCACCCGGCTGATGTGGACGACCTTGTCGATCAACTGGTTGTCTTCCGTATCCTGCCTATACAAGATCCTGTCTCCTTCGCCCTTTGGTTTTACCCAGCCATGAACTCCACCCGGCGGCTTCCGCTAAAATTCCAGCCCGGCTTCCCGTGCGCCGTCAGACACGGCCTTAACCCGGCCGTGATAGAGAAACCCGTTCCGGTCAAAGATCACCTTTCGGATGCCCCGGTCGATCAACCGCTCGGCCACCAGCTTGCCGATGTGCGTGGCCTGGGCGACCTTGCCGTCAAACCGGTCCATTTCCCGAACGGCCGTCTCGACGCTGGATGCCGCCGCGAGGGTGTGCCCGGCGGTGTCGTCGATGGCCTGCGCGTAGATGTGCCGGGCACTGCGAAAGACGCTGAGCCTCGGGCGATCATCCGTGCCCGAAAGGCGCTTCCGGATTCGTTTCTTCCGCTTCAACCGCGCCTGCTGTTTGATGTTCGTCGACGCCATCGTTATCGATCCTTATTTCTTTCCGGCCTTGCCGGCCTTCCGTTGAATATATTCCTCGGCGAACTTGATCCCCTTGCCCTTATACGGCTCCGGGGGCCGCAGCCGTCGGATGGCCGCCGCGGTTCGCCCGACAAGCTCCTTGTCGATTCCTGATATCCGCAACACCGTATTCCGCTCGACCGCGGCCGCGATCCCGTCGGGGATGTCGTACTGGACTGGCCGGGAAAAGCCAAGGTTCAGGACAATGGCCTGACCGCTGACCTCCGCCCGATAGCCGATCCCGTTGATCTCCAGGACCCGCTCAAAACCCTGGGTAACGCCCGTCACCATGTTTGCCACCAAACTCCGAGTCAACCCCTGGAGGGCGTGGGTCTTTTTGTCGTCCCGGTTCATGACCACCTCGATGGTGTCATCTCCGATCTTTAGGTCCACTTGCGGATGGATGGTGCGGGACAAAGTCCCCTTCCGCCCTTCGACGGTGATCCGACGATCGTCGTAGGAAATCTTCGTGTTCGCCGGTATGGGTATCCGTTTCTTGCCTACTCGAGACATCTCGCTCTCCTCACATGTATCCTGATGCGGCGCCCATCCGGTCCCTACCAGATGCTACAGAGCACCTCGCCGCCGACGTTCTCCTGTCGGGCCCGCCGGTCGGTCATGACTCCCCGTGATGTGGACAGGATGGCGATACCAGTGCCGTTGTAAACCGGCTTGACATCCTTTCCGCTCACGTAAACCCGCCTGCTCGGCCGACTCACCCGCTCCAGGCTGAAAATGGCATGGACCTGCCCTTTCAGATACTTCAGATAGACCCGCAGTATCCCCTGCTTGCCGTCCTTGACGAACTTGTAGTTCCGGATATATCCCTCGTTTTTCAGCACCTTGGCCATCTCGACCTTGAGCTTGGAGCCGGGGATGTCCACGCTGTTCATCTTCGCCTTGCCGGCGTTGCGGATGCGGGTCAGCATGTCCGCAATGGGATCGGTCATCGTCATGATTTTCTCCGTCGAAAAAGCATTTCGGTCAAGAGCCAAGCGGCGTCATCCGCCTACCAGCTCGATTTGATCACGCCGGGGAGCTTGCCCTCTGAAGCCAGGTTCCGGAAACAAATGCGGCAGATGCCGAACTTCCGCAGATACGCCCTCGCCCGACCGCAGATGGGACATCGATTGTAGGCGCGGACCTTGAACTTGGGTTTGCGTTTCGCCTTCATCATGAGCGACTTTTTGGCCAAATCGTCCTCCTTAATCAGTTTCGAAACGGCATCCCCAACAGCTTCAGAAGCGCCTTGCCTTCCTCGTCCGTCTTGGCCGTGGTCACGATCGAAATGTTCATCCCCTTGATCTTGTCGATCTTGTCGTAATCGATCTCCGGGAAGATGATCTGCTCCCGGATACCGAGAGAATAATTACCATGGCCGTCAAAGGCCTTGCCCGAGACCCCGCGGAAGTCCCGAACCCGGGGCAACGCGACGTTGACGAGCTTGTTCAGGAAATCGTACATCCGTCGGCGACGCAGGGTCACTCGACAACCGATGGGCATGCCGGCCCGGAGTTTGAAAGCCGCGATGGACCGTTTGGCCCGAGTCACCACCGGCTGCTGGCCGGCGATCAATCGCATTTCTTCCACCGCCGAGTCAATGAGCTTGATATTCTGGATCGCCTCCCCCAGCCCCATATTGAGGATGATCTTCTCCAGCTTCGGCACCTCCATCCGGTTGCCATAGCCAAACGTCTCCACCAGCCGGGGAGCCACCTCCGTGTCGTAATAGCTTTTCAACTGTGACATCCGTATCCTCCGTCACACGCCCCTGGCGCGCGGTGTTATCCGTCGATCGCCTCGTTACACTGCTTACAGATCCGCGACCGCTGGCCATCTTCGAGCCTCTGAATCCGCGCCCGGGTGACCTTCATGCACTTGTTACACATCAGCATGACGTTGGACCGATGGATAGGGGCCTCCCGCTCGATGATGCCGCCCTGCTTGGACTGCGCGCTCGGCCGGCTGTGGCGCTTGATCATGTTCACGTTCTCGACCAGCACTCGATCCGATTTGGGAATGACCCGAAGCACCTTGCCGATCTTTCCCTTATCCTTGCCGGCGATCACTTTGACTTTGTCGTCTTTTTTAATCTTACTCTTCTGTTTCACCATGTCTCATCTCTCCACGGGGCGAGGTGCGAAGGATTACCCGGCTTGCCCCCCGGGGTCAGACGGGATCACCCGCCCGGCGTTAGAGGACCTCCGGGGCAAGTGATACGATCTTCATGAAGCGCTTGGCCCGGAGTTCCCGAGCCACCGGTCCGAATATCCGGGTCCCGATGGGCTCCCGATGCGCGTTGATCAGCACCGCCGAGTTCTCATCAAACCGGATGTAGGAACCGTCCGGTCGCCGGAGCGCCTTTTTCGTCCGCACCACCACGGCCTTCAGGACATCCCCCTTCTTGACCTTGGCGTTGGGAATCGCCTCCTTGACGGCCACCACGATGATGTCCCCGATGCGCGCGTAACGGCGACGGGACCCGCCAAGCACCTTGATGCAATAGACCACCTTGGCCCCGGAGTTGTCTGCCACTGTCAATCTGGACTCTGACTGAATCATTGCTCACGTATCCTCTGTATCCTCAGACCGCCTTCTCCAGCACATTGGAGACCCGCCATTTCTTGGTTTTGCTCAACGGACGGGACTCGGTGATCAGAACCCGGTCGCCAATGGCGCAGGCGTTATGCTCGTCATGGGCGGCAAACTTGGCGCGCCTGCGGACGTATTTGTGATAGTATCGGTGCTTGACCAGCCGTTCGACCAGAACGACAACCGTCTTTTCCATCTTGTCGCTGATCACCGTCCCGACAAGCTGCCGCTTTTTGCCTCGCTTCTTCATGCGTCTCCCACCTGAATCTGATGCGGTTAGGGGTTGGTCATCTCGCTCAAGACCGTCCGGATGCGGGCGATGTCCCGTCGGGTATCTCCGATTTTGCCGGTATTTTCCAACTGGCCGGTGCCGTGCTGAAACCGAAGGTTAAACAATTCCTGCTTGAGCTCATCCAGCTTCCGCTGCATCTCTTCAGGGCTCATCTCCCGGATCTCGCTTGCCTTCATTTCGTCGCGCTCCTCTCCACGAATCGCGTTTTCACGGAAAGCTTATGCGAGGCCAGCCGCAGGGCCTCCCGTGCCATCTCCCGAGGAACGCCTTCCATTTCATAGAGTATCCGGCCCGGGCGGATAATAGCCACCCAGCCTTCCGGCGCGCCCTTTCCCTTCCCCATCCGGACCTCTGCCGGCTTCCGGGTATAGGGAACGTCCGGGAAGATACGAATCCACATTTTCCCGCCACGCTTAACGTGTCGGGTCATGGCGATTCGAGCGGCCTCAATCTGCTTGGAAGTGATCCGGCCGCATTCAATCGCCTGAAGGCCGTACTCGCCGAAGTTCAGATCCGACCCCCGGAAGGCGACCCCCCGCATTTTTCCCTTCTGCCGCTTTCGAAACTTAACTTTTTTGGGACTCAGCATGTTCAGCCTCTCCTAATTTCAGCCCCGGCGGGGCGTCTGGTGGCCGATCCGTCGGGTCGTTACTTCCCGGGGGCCTCCAGGAGATCCTTTTTCAGAATCTCCCCATTGAATATGAAAACCTTAATTCCGATCACGCCATAGGTGGTCTTGGCTTCAGCAAACCCGTAGTCGATGTCGGCCCGCAGGGTGTGCAAGGGCACCCGCCCCTCGCGGTACCATTCAATCCGAGCCATCTCGGCGCCACCGAGTCGGCCGGAGGAGATGATCTTCACCCCCTTGGCACCGAACCGCATGGCCGACGAGACCCCGCGCTTCATGGCCCGGCGGAAAGCAACCCGACGCTCGATCTGAAGCCCGACGTTTTCCGCCACGAGCTGGGCGTCAATCTCCGGCTTGCGGACCTCCTGGATGTCAATGAGGACCTCCAGGGTGATCAGCTTTTCGAGCTCCTTTTTCAACTGCTCGATCTCTGAGCCCTTTTTCCCGATGACAATTCCCGGTCTAGCCGTGTAGATTCTGAGCCGGACGCGCTTGGAAGACCGCTCAATCTCGATACTGGAAATCCCGGCGTGGTAGAGCTTCTTTTTAATATACTCCCGGATTTTATAGTCTTCCAAGATGTAATCCGAGTACTTCTTGTCGGCGTACCACCGAGACTCCCAGGTCCTGATGATCCCCAGTCGCATCCCGATTGGATTGACTTTCTGGCCCAAGCTCGCTCCCTCCTTAATTGCTAGACAGATTCCTCAGCCAGCACGACCGTGATGTGTGACGTCCGTTTGAGTATCCTTGTGCCTCGCCCCCGGGCCCGAGCCCGGAACCGTTTCAAGACCGGCCCCTGATCCGCGGTGATGTTCCGGATCACCAGGGCGTCAACGTCGATGCCCGCGTACTGATCGGCATTCGCCACCGCCGACCGGACCACCTTTTCCAGAATACCGGCCGCCTTCTGAGGCATGAATTTGAGCATATTCAAGGCGGGCTCCACGGGCTCCCCCTTGACGGCCCCGATGATCTTCTGGACCTTCTGAGGGGAAATCCGCACGTATCTCAAGACTGCTTTTACCTCCATCTCATTCGCCCTCTCTCGCTAGTACCATCCATAAATGGCCACTTACCTGGCTCGATATCCGCGCCGCACTCAAGATTTTATCCCCGGAATATCAGTGATATGCCCGCGGCAAAAGGTTTCGTGACGCTCCGTCTCGACCCAGTTTTCCGATTCCTGGATGGACACTCGCTAAAGGTTCACCGGCACGATCCCGGCTACTTCTTCAATTTCGACTTCTTGTCCCCGGCGTGGCCGAAGAACGTCCGTGTCGGGGAGAACTCGCCAAGCTTATGCCCAACCATGTTCTCGGTCACGAATACCGGGATGAACTTCTTCCCATTGTGGACCGCCAAAGTGATCCCCACCATCTCGGGGACGATGGTTGACCGGCGGGACCAGGTTTTGATGACCCGATTGCTCCGGCTTTCCTGGGCCACCTCGACCTTGTGGAAGAGCTTCGGCTCGATGTATGGACCTTTTTTTAACGACCGTGGCATATCAATTCCCTCAGACTTCTAGTTTTTGGTCCGCCGCTTGACAATGTAGCGGTCGCTTCGCTTGTTCTTCCGGGTCCGATACCCCTTGGTGGGCTTGCCCCAGGGAGTACAGGGATGGCGTCCGCCCGACGAGCGCCCCTCGCCGCCCCCCATGGGATGATCCACCGGGTTCATGGCCACGCCCCGGACCCGAGGCCGCCGGCCGAGATACCGCTTCCTGCCGGCCTTGCCCAAAGTGATGTTTTCGTGACCGACGTTGCCCACCTGACCGATGGTCGCCTGACAGCTCATCAGGACCATTCGGACTTCTCCGGAGGGGAGCCTGACCAAAGCATAAGGATCTTCCTTGGCCATGAGTTGAGCGTAAGTGCCGGCGCCCCGGACCATCTGCCCGCCCCTTCCGGGTCGGAGCTCAATATTGTGGATATGCGTCCCCATGGGGATATTGGCCAGCGGCAGGGCGTTACCCGGCCGAATATCGGCTTCCGGACCGGACATGACCGTATCGCCCACCGACAGCCGCACCGGTGCCAGGATGTATCGCTTATCCCCGTCAACATAGTAAAGCAGGGCAATCCGAGCGCCGCGGTTGGGATCATATTCGATTGAGGCCACCTTTGCCGGAATCCCGGTCTTATCCCGCTTGAAATCGATGAGCCGGTAATGGCGTTTATGGCGGCCACCGCGATGGCGGGCGGTGATCCGTCCATTGACGTTCCGTCCGCCTTTATTGGCCGTTTTGGACAACAACGGCTTGTGGGGCGGTTTCTTATCGACCTCCTCGAAGGTCGAATATCGCTGGAACCGGCGCCCCGGAGATGTCGGCTTGCTCTTCTTGCTTGGCATGGCTTCCTCTTACGCTCCTTCGAAGGACTCGATGCGCTGGCCGGGAGCCAAAGTGACGATGGCCTTCTTCCAGTCCTTGCGCTTTCCGGTAATGCGTCCCCGTTGTTTGACCTTCCCCTTGACCTGAGCGGTTTTGACGGCGGCCACCCGGACGCTGAATATCTGCTCGACGGCCCGGCGAATCTCTACCCGGTTGGCCCGACGATCCACCTCGAAGGTATACTGGTTGAGAACCTCCCGTTGCTGAGTGGTCTTTTCCGTCACCAGCGGCCGTTTGATGATATCATACTGAATCATGCGCGCAGCCTCCCCTGAATCTTCTCCACCGACGGGGCCAGGAGGATAAGATGATCGTGTTTTAAAATATCGTACACGTTGAGCCCCTCGCTCCGCAAAACCTTGACGCGGGGTACGTTCCGGGACGACCGTTCCAGGGTTTCATCGGCCTTGTCGATCACTACCAGAGCGTTTTCACAGCCGAGACTTTCCAAAGCCTGAACAAACTCCCGCGTCTTTGCCGCCGGGAGCTCCATCTGATCGACGACGGTGAGACGACCTTCCCCAAGCTTGTCGCTCAAGGCCATTTTCAAAGCGAGCCGACGGACCTTCTTGGGCACCTTGTGCCCCTTGTCGCCCGGACTCGGCCCGAAGATCACGCCGCCGCCCCGCAACAGGGGCGATTTGATATCCCCCCGCCGGGCCCGCCCGGTGCCCTTCTGACGAAAGAGCTTCCGAGTCGATCCCCGAACGTCGCCGCGCCGTTTGACCGAAGCCGATCCTGCTCGCCGGGTGGCAAGCTGCATGATTACCACGTCGTGGAGCACCGAGGGCTTGACGGCCACCCCGAACACCGATTCGTCGAGGTCCATCTGGGAGACGGTTTCTCCCTTTATGTTTACCACATCTACGACAGCCATAGTCTCACCCGCATTCTCCCTGTCCGGGGCAACGGCGACCCGGGCCCCGGAATGGTTATTCCGATTTCGGCGCCCCGGCACCGGTCTTGTTGAGTACCAAAAGGCCGGACGTGGCCCCCGGCACCGATCCTCGGATCATGAGGATGTGGTCTTCGGGGCGAATATCGACGATCTCGAGGTTCCTGATCGTTCTTTTATCGTTGCCGTACTGACCGGCCATCTTCTTGCCCTTGATGACCTTCGAAGGCCAGGCACTACAGCCGATGGAGCCGGGAATCCGGTGGCTTTTGCTGCCGTGGGTCTTTTTGCCCCCGTGGAAGCCATGGCGCTTGATGACGCCGGAAAAGCCTCGTCCCTTGGATCGCCCGCTTACATTCACCCGCTCGCCGATGGCGAACAGATCAACGGGGATCTCCTGGCCAACCTCGTAAGCCGCCGGATCATCCACCCCCACCTCACGGAGATGAGCAAAACAATTTCCCCCGCTTTTGGCGAAATGGCCCTTGAGCGGCTTGGTGGTCCGGGACGGCTTTTTCCGCCCGAACCCGATCTGGAGCGCGTTGTAGCCCTCAACGGCTTCGGTCTTGATCTGAGTGACCACGCAGGGCCCCGCTTTGACCATCGTCACGGGGACATATCGTCCATCCGGTAGAAATACCCCCGTCATTCCGAGCTTTTGTCCTATTATCCCATTGCACATGGCGCTTCTCTTCCGTCTCTAGAGTTTGATCTCCACGTCCACGCCCGGCGAGAGATCGAGCTTCATCAGCGCATCCACCGTCTGCTGGGTGGGCTCCAGGATGTCGAGCAATCGCTTGTGGGTCCGCATTTCAAACTGTTCCCGGGACTTCTTGTCGATGTGGGGAGACCGAAGGACACAGTATTTGTTAATCTGGGTCGGCAACGGAATGGGGCCCACAACCTTTGCACCGGTCTTGTTGGCCGTATCCACGATGTCCGTGGAAGACTGATCCAGGAGCTTGTGATCGTAGGCCTTGAGCCGGATTCGAATCTTGGTGTTCATCATTATGATACCCGCCCCTTTATTCGATAATGTCGGCGACCACTCCGGCGCCCACGGTCCGGCCGCCCTCGCGTACCG
>CAZWGY010000033.1:5458-18569 GCA_964633575.1 uncultured Desulfobacteraceae bacterium | reverse complement strand
CCGATATTTGAAAATAAAGCGGTTTTAGTCCATGATTGGAGATATGTCAAGGCATCTGACCGCTCTTTTCGTCGGGCCTTGATCATCCTTTCGGACATACGGTGTTGTGGCGGGCCGCCGGACCTGACCCCCTGGCCCCCTTCCCTGAAGGGAAGTGAAGACCTCCGAGGTTTCCAAAGTTTTGGAAACCTCAGAGGTCTAAGCTCCCCCTTTCCTTTAGGGGCGAGGGGTTGGGCGAACCCGACTGGCCCATACGACGATCATGAGCTTTCGTCGTTATCTGAGTAGTGGCGCCATCTCCTCATCCTCAACGGCTTAATCCGGCCATTTAGCCCGATATCACCTCCCGGATGGTATCAGCTTCGGCGGGAAAAGCAAAGGTGCTTGAAATTTCAGACAATCTCATAACGTCATCTTCTCGAATACAATCATTGGTCGAATCATACAGCGTCACAAATCCATACCGGCTCCGATGCGGATCGAGATCATACCACCGTCTGAAGGCTTCATTGGCCATGGGGTGGGCGGAGGCCGGATTCAAGGTTGACAGGGTCATAATCAGATGACGGAAGCGAACCCCTTCCACCAGAAAATCGACCGTGACTTCCCGGTTATACTTGCCGATCAACTTGACGGAAGTCGAATAAATCAGATTGCCGGCATCGAAAAACGTTTCGACGCGGTTATTATAGTCGGTCTCCTGCCTGAATCGCTGTGTAAAGCTGAGGTCCGAAATCCGGGCGCAGGCTTGGGCCAATCGGGAGATGGCATCTCCGATAGCCGATAGATTCCCAAAAGCTACCACCAGCTCGCCGTCTTTCTCATCAACACAAAAGGTTTGACATATCCGCCCCACTAATGCCTGACGTCGCTTGTTTCGGTGGAGGTAAACATGCACGTCCGCGAGATAGGCGGCGGTGTGGCCCAAGTCACTGAGACAAAATGTGCCATCGTTTTCCCGGCGGTCTAAGAAAAAGAGATCGATGAAAGATCCGTCCGGATATTTGAAATGGGTCGGCAACCGAAGGAGGTCCGAGTCGATCTGTTCACACCCGTGAGCCATGCAAACGTCTTTGAGCGCTTCTTCAAGTGTTTTGCCGTCAACGTTCATCCATTGGCTCCACGAATCGCCCTTTATGGTCGATGTTGGCTCCGGTGCAAACCCTTTCCCATACCGCCAACGGTGTTGGATGATCGAGATCCCGAATCATAAACGCATTCGGCAGATTGTACAACGGATCCGTTTCACTTTGCAACTCGTGCTTGTGGGTTCTGCCGGCATCTCCATGGATCGTGCTGTTTACATCGATTCGACAGATTGGCCCAGCCCCGCTTAAGACGAAATTGTAGGTAATCGCATTGAGACGTGGCTTGAACGTCCCGTTCAGGAAGACACCGAGATTCATGGCGTTAAAGACCCGGATGTTTCGAAAGGCCAAACTCGGCCCCATGCCCCTTTCAGCTTTAAAAATAATGTCATCGAGGATGTATTTTCCCGGAAGCGCTCGAAGCGCCTCAAAATCACGTCGATCCATCTTGGCATTTCCGCCGTTATGTAAAAATAAACCCTCATGATCGGGGCGGGCACCACGATCACCCCCGTGCATGAAAATGGTTTTTAACCACTCAGAGCCGCGACCGTCAGGGAGCGTATTCTCGACGTTCGATCGGCTCGCCGAGTCGCTCCCTCACGGTCGCGGCTCCACACTCAGCCCTCAGTCCTCAGTCCTCAGCACTAAATCCCGCCGATCCGCCACCCGGACCGCCGGGTCGAAGGCGCCGGCTTCCACCAGGCGAACCCCGGCCTCCCATCCCAGATACTCGGAGATCCGCCGGTGGAGCGTCTCCACAAAGGACCGCTGTTTTTTCATCTCGTCAAAGAAGAACTGGTCGGAGATCTCGATGAGGACCGTCAGGTAGTCCTCGTCTTCCCGCCGCTCCACCAGAATCTGGTGGCGGGGCATGGCGCGGGCCTCCCGCTCCAGAATCCGGCCGATCTGATCCGGCGGAATCCGGGTGCCGCGCATGACGATCACGTCGTCGGACCGCCGGTTCATCCGGGCGATCCGGCAATGGCTCCGGCCGCAGGCGCAGGTTGAGAGGTCCAGTCGGGTGATGTCGCCGGTCCGGTAGCGGATCAGCGGAAAGGCCTCCTTGGTCAGAGTGGTCAGGACCAGCTCGCCCGTCTCCCCCGGCGGGAGCGGCTCGCCGGTCCCGGGATCGATGATCTCGGGGAAGAAATGGTCTTCGGGGATGTGAAGCCCGGCCTTTTCCCCGCACTCCCAGGCCACCCCCGGACCGAAGACCTCGGCAAGGCCATAGGTGTCGGTGGCGGTCACGTGGAGCTTCTCCTCGATCCGGGCCCGGGTCCGCTCCGACCAGGGCTCGGAGCCAAAGAGCCCGTACTTGAGGCTCAGGCACTTGGGGTCCACGCCCATTTCGTCCATGGCCCGGATGAGGCCGAGGGCGAAGGTCGGGGTGGAGACGAGGGTGGTGGTCTTGAAATCCCGCATGATCTTGACCTGGGATGGGTACTTCCCGCTGGACATGGGAATCACCGAGGCCCCGATCCGTTCAGCCCCGATCTGGACCCCGAAAGGTCCCGTGAGGATGCCGAAGGTCAGGGAGATCTGAACCACGTCATCCCGGTCAACGCCCACCGCCGCCAGGTTTCGGGCCATCAGCTCCGCCCAGGTGCCGAGATCGTTTTCGGTGTACCCCATGACCACCGGGTGATCGACGTTGATGGCCGGGGTGTGGAGACGGACCACCTCCCGGAGAGAAACGGCGAACATCCCGTAAGGGTAGTTCTCCTCCAGAACCTTCCGGTCGGTGAAGGGAAGCGCCCGGAACTGCTCGAGGGAATGGAGGTCCTCGGGCATGAAATCGATCTCCCGAAAGGTCCGCCGATAGTGGCGGACGTTTTTATAGACCCGATGAAGGGTGGACTGGAGCCGCTCGAGTTGAAGCTGCGCGATCTCCTCCCGGTCCATGCACTCCCGATCGCCGTTCCAGCATTCCATGGCCATTCCCCCTATTCCCAGATTTCCCGTTTGTCCCGGCCCAGATAAGCCCGTCGGACCTCCTGGTTTCGCATCAGGGCATCCGCGCTCTCCTCGAAGACAATCTTGCCGGTTTCCATGACATACCCCCGATGGGCCACCTGGAGCGCGGCCCGGGCGTTCTGTTCCACCAGGAGCACGGTGAGCCCCTCGGTCTCGTTGAGGCTTTTGACCGTCTTGAAGATCTCCCGGACCACCAGAGGCGCCAGCCCCATGGAAGGCTCATCCAGAAGCAGAAACCTCGGTTGATTGATGAGGGCCATGGCGATGGCGAGCATCTGCTGCTCCCCGCCGCTCAAGGTCCCGGCAAACTGGCGCCGGCGCTCCCGGAGAATGGGGAACCGGTCGAACATCTCCTCGATCCGTTCCCGGAGCCGGACCTTTCCGCCAAGCCGGTAAACGAGATAACCGCCGATCTCGAGGTTTTCCAACACGGTCATGGGCCAGAAAATCTGCCGGCCCTCGGGAACCTGAGCGATCCCCTGACGGACGATCCGCTCGGGGCTCACCCCGGTGATCTCCCGGCCCTCGAAGTGAATCTCCCCTTCCCGGACCGGCTGGAGCCCGCTGATGGCCCGGAGCGTCGTGCTCTTCCCGGCCCCGTTGGCCCCGATGAGAGTAACGATCTCCCCCGGGCTCACGTGGAGAGAAAGGTTCTTGAGAACCCGGATGAGGCCGTAATAGCTGTTGACGTTGACCAGGCGCAGCATCGGCTTACTCCCCGAGGTAGGCGGCAATCACGTCGGGATCCATCTGGATCTCGCCGGGGGTTCCTTCGGCGATCCGCCGGCCGAAGTTGACCACCACCACCCGGTCGGAGATTTCCATAACCAGCTCCATGTCGTGCTCCACCAGAAGGACGGTAATCCCCATCCCCCGGATCCGGCCGATAAGCTCCCCCATGGCCAGGGTCTCCCGGGCGTTCAACCCCGAAGCCGGTTCGTCGAGGAGCAGGAGGGTCGGCTCCTGGGCCAGGGCCCGGGCCATTTCGAGAGCCCGCCGGCTGCCCAGGGGCAGGCTGCCGGCCGACTGATCCGCCCGGTCGGCCAGGCCCACCATCTCGAGCCAGGTTTCAGACGCCTCCCGGATTCGCCGTTCTTCACTCCTCAGAAACGGAGGGATTAAAAAGGACCGCAAAAATCCGACCGACGACCGGGTATGCCGCCCCACCATGACGTTTTCCAAAACGCTCATCTGGGAGAAGACCTGGACGTTCTGAAAGGTCCGGGCCACTCCCAGAGCGGCGATCTGGTGCGGCTTTTTCCCGGTGATCTCCCGGCCGTCCAGGCTTATCCGGCCGGCCGTCGGCCGGAGAAAACCGGTCACCAGATGAAATACCGTGGTCTTCCCGGCCCCGTTAGGGCCGATCACCGAGGTGACCTTGTCCCGAGCCGCCCGAAAGGAGAGATCATCCACGGCCACTACTCCGCCGAATTGCTTCCGGAGTTCGGTTATTTCAAGCTGCATGGGCCCTCGATCCGCCGTCGGCCGATTCTCCCCTCACCCGATCCCGAAGCCACCTCAACACCGCGCCCACCCCGGAGAAGAGCCCCTCGGGCAAAAAGAGCATGATGAGCAGAAGGATGGTCCCGTAAACCAGGGTGTCGTAATCCTGAGTGTATTCGACGCCGATCATCTGGAAGTAGTGGGAGAGCGACGAGAGAAATTCGGGAAGGAGGGAGAGGAGCACCGCTCCGGTGATCGCCCCCCAGACCCGGTGCATCCCCCCCACGGCCACCATGGTCACCAGAAGGACCGAGTGCATCACATCAAAGGGGCCGGGGTCGATATAGTTGACGTAATAGGCATAGAGACTCCCGGAGACCGAGGCGTAAACGGCGCTGATGACAAATATCTCGATCTTGTATCTGGCGGTGTGAACCCCGGCGGCCCCGGCGGCGTCCTCGCTGCCGTGGATGGCCCGCAATCCCCGGCCGATCCGGGAGTGGATCAGGTTCAACGCCAGAAAAAGCCCCAAAATCACCGCCGCCCAACTGAAATAGAAAAACCGGCGGTCGGTGTCGATGGTCAGGCCGAACAGAACGAGGTCGGGAATGCCGGAAACCCCCTCGGGGCCCCCGGTCAGATCCACCGCCGCCACGGCCACGATGTGGACAATAGCCCCGAACCCGAGGGTGGCCATGGCCAGATAATGCCCTTTCAGACGCAGTGACGGCACCCCCACCAGAACGGCCACCGCCGCCGACAGAGCGGCCCCCGCGGCCATGGCCGACCAGGGGGACCAGCCGTGATGAGCGGTGAGGATCGCCGAGAGATATGCCCCGAGGGCCACGAAAGCGGCATGGCCCAGAGAGATCTGGCCGGCATAGCCCATGAGGAGACTCAGACCAATGCAGGTCAGACAATTTAAGGCCGTAAAGACGAAGATCCCGAGATGGTAGTCGTTGTCGATGAACAGCGGCACAACGGCCGCCGCGATCATCAGAACCAGGAGACCCATGTAATCCCGTCGGCCCACGTCAGAACTCCTTGAGGCGCGATGCCTCCGCGCTGCCGAACAGGCCGCTGGGCCGGATGAACAGCACGGCCAGAAGGACCATCAGGGCCATGGCGTCCATGTAGTGCGAGGAGATATAGCCCGCGCTCAGGGCCTCGAGAACCCCCAGAAGAATCCCGGCCGCCACCGCTCCGCTGGAGTTTCCCAAACCTCCCACCACGGCGGTGCCGAACCCCTTTAGGCCCAGAAGCGCCCCCCGGGCGTAATCCATCTGGATGATGGGGGTGATCACGATCCCCGCCACCGCTCCGATCCCCGCCGACAGGGCAAAGGAGAGCATCACCATGTTCCGGTCGTTGATCCCGGCCAGCCGGGCCGCGTCCCGGTTGATGGCACAGGCCCGCATACTCTTGCCGACCATGGTGTGATTGAAAAACAGGACAAACCCGGTCACCACCAGGGCGAGGATGGCGATGATCCAGAGGGTCTGGGGCAGGAGCATGGCGCCCAGGATCTCGATGGGCTCCGTCCCGGAAAAGTGGCGCATGTAGTGCGATCCCTTCCCCCAGATACACATGGCCACCCCCTTGAGGATGATCGATACGGCGATGGTGATGATGATCAGACGGATCACCGACGGCTGTTTTACCGGGCGAATGGTCAGCCGCTCCATCAGAACCCCCACGACCGTCACGCCGACCACGGTGATAATGAAGGCGAAGGGGATCGAGAGCGACGCCTTCATGGTGAGGGTGACCATCATCAGCCCGCCGAGGACCACGAACTCCCCCTGGGCGAAGTTGATCACCCCGGTGGAGTTGTAGATGATGTTGAACCCCATTCCCACCATGGCGTAAATGCTCCCTCGCTGGAGCCCCATGAAGAGAAACTGGAGAAGGTCGGACAAACCGGTGTTCATGTCAGATTCCAGGGGCCGGGGAGTTGAGGCTTGTCCACCGCGCTCCCCCTCCCGGCGGTGCGAAAAGAGACCCGCGAGGTTTCCAGAACCTCACGGGTCTTTTCAGGATCAGTTGCCGAGAACGACAAACTTCCCATCCTTTACCGTAAGCATCTCGAAGGCGGTCTTGTCTAGCCCGCAGTGATCCTCCGGTGAAAACTGGAAGACCCCGCCGGTCCCCACGAATTTCGCCGCTTCGATGTGGTCCCGGATGGCCGCCGGGTCGTCGCCCACCGCCTTCAAGGCGTTGACCACGAGCCATAGGGCATCGTAAGCGTGGCCCCCGAAGGTGCTCACATGATCATTGAAGCGGGATTCATAGGCCGATTTGTAGGCGGCGAGGACATCCCGCTGAGGCTCGTCTTCGGGCAGGGTGTCCACGGCCATGATCCGGCCGGCCGGAAAGATCAGCCCGTCGGCCGCCTCACCGGCCGCTTCGGCGTATTTGACGTTGGCAAACCCGTGGCTCTGGTAAAGCGGGGTCTCCATTTTAAGCTGTTTCATGTTCTGGGGAACGATGGATTGGGCCGGGACAATGGACCAGTTGATCACCGCCTGGGCTCCCGAGTTTTTAATGTTGACCAACTGGGCGGTCATGTCGGTGTCGCCGGGGGCATAGGTCTCGTCGGCGACGATCTCGATCCCGTACTCGTCGGCCATGGTCTTAAGCTGAGTCCGGCCGGCGTTCCCGAATCCGGTGGTCCCGGTGATGATTCCCACCTTGGCGATGTTCCGGCTGTTCAAGTGCTCATAAATCCGCCGGGCCGCGTCGGAATCGTTCTGCCCGACCTTGAAAACCCACTTTTTGATCGGCGTCGTGATGCTTTCGGCCGCGGCGCAGGAAATCATGGGGATTTGGGCCTTTTCCACGTCGGGAATGAGGATCTTGCTGGTTCCGCTCCGGGAAGGGCCGATGATGGCGCAAACCTTGTGGCTGTGGATCAGCTTTTTCACCGCCTGCTTGGCCCGGTTGTTCTCCCCCTGGGTATCCTCGATAAACAGGACCAGCTTACGGCCGTTCACGCCGCCGTTGGCGTTGATCTCTTCCGCCAGCATCTCGACGGTGTTCTTCTGGGGCTCGCCGAGCCAGGATGCCTTGCCGGTGAAGGCAAAAGCGCATCCCACCCGATATTCCTTCGACTCCGCCATCACGGCCGACGCCGACAACATCAGGCCCACGACCATCGCCACCACCACTGTCACTGTCCGTTTCACTAAGCTACCTCCTCGTTTGGGTTACGGGTATTCTTCATTTCCTCAAGCCTTAAAGAGACGGAATTTTTTATGTAGCGCTCAGGGTACTTATGATGAATTAACCGGCCTGAAAAAGCGTACTGAAACGAGGCTTTTTCAGGTCTGGTTGACTGATTTGTTATGTGATTTCAACTCGTAAGCAAGTGTGTCAGCACTTAAGTCTTGTTCATTGGGCCATGTGATACCGCAAAAGAAAGGTTTTACTTGTTTAAAATAATTTTTATCTTTTAGTTGTTTGAATACACCTTTTTCAAGGTAAGGTTTAACATCAAATATTCCTGATCGTCCATCGGATAATTCAACAAATAACGTATAATCATTATTCGCGTATACACTTTTTACCTTTACCATTTTCACCTCAACGGAGAGATTTTAAAAGGTTTTTGACCTTCAACCGCAAGTTTCCAATTAGCCATTAAATCTTCTTGATGAATCTCAAGCCAGGCTTGTATCAGTTTAAGTTTCTTATTTGGCATCTCGCCCTTTAACACTTCACCTTCTGGTATTGAAATAACTGCATCATATTCAGCATAATTTGCATGGATATGAGGTGTTTTATGTGCTTTATCGTGAAAATACGCGCCGCCCGTGCTCCAACACGGTTAAAAACCATTTTCATGCCTGGGGGTGATCGTGTGCCCCGATCATGAGGGTTTATTGTCAAAATAGTACATGTAATTTATTATTCCATCATCACATAACCGGAATATCAGCAAAATCCGCGCCCCTTACATGCCGTGAATCTCGGGTCCCGAAAAAATTTTAATCCCGGCATCCTGGACGGCCGACGCGGCCCGGTCCAGGTCATCGAAGCGAAAGATCACCACCGCGTGCTCCCGCTGTTTCTGAACAAAAGCGTACATGTATTCCACGTTAAGCCCCGCCGACTCGATGAGCCGCAGAAACCGGCCCAGCTCGCCGGGCCGGTCGGCGATCTGAACGGCGATCACGTCGGAGAGGTTGACGGTGAACCCCGCCTCCCGGAGAACCTCCCGCCCCCGCTCGGTGTCGTTGACGATCAGCCGGAGAATCCCGAAATCGGATGTGTCGGCCAGGGACATGGCCCGGATGTTGATCCCGGCATCCCCCAGAGCGGTGGTGATGGTCGCGATCCGGCCGGAGCGGTTCTCCAGAAAGATCGACAATTGCTGGACGTTCACGGCGCTCCCCCCTTTACAGCGGATAGGGTACGGCGTCGAGCCCGGCGGTTTCGTCGAGCCCGAGCATCACGTTCATGTTCTGGACGGCCTGTCCGGCCGCTCCCTTGACCAGGTTGTCGATGGCCGACATCAGGATCAGCCGTTTCCCGGCGGCGTCCAAATGGAAGCCGATCTCACAGCGGTTGGTGCCCCGGACGTGCCGGGTATCCGGGATGGCGCCCGGCCCGAGGAGCCGGACAAAGGGCGCGTCCGCGTAGGCCGCCGCCAGGGTCTCCCCCACCGCCGCCTCGTCCACTCCGGGCGCCGGGGTCGCGTAAATAGTGGATAGCATCCCCCGGGACATGGGCACCAGATGAGGCACAAAGGTGATGTGAACCGGCGGTCCCCCGGCCTCGGCGGTCAAGACCTCGTCCATCTCCGGGTTATGCCGGTGGCCGGCAACCTTATATGGTCGGAAGGATTCGGTGACCTCGCAGAAGAGGGTCGGGACCGATGGAGACCGCCCCGCGCCGCTGACCCCCGACTTGGCATCGGCGATCAGGGTATCCGGGACCACCAGACCGGCCCGGATCAGGGGCACCAGCGGAAGAAGAATCGAAGTGGGATAGCAGCCGGGATTGCCCACCAGTCGAGCTTCCCGGACGGCATCCCGATAGACTTCGGCCAGGCCATAGACCGTCTCATCGAGCAGCTCCCGGGCGGCGTGGGGCTGATAAGCGGCCTCGTAGGCGGCCGGGTTCCGAAACCGGAAATCGGCGGACAGATCGACCACCCGGACTCCCCGGTCCAGGAGGTCCGGGACGATCTCCATCGGAAGCTTGTGGGGCAGCGCCGTAAAGACCACTTCGGCGGCCCCGGCCACATCATCCCGGTCGTAAGCCCGGCAGGGCTGGTCCACGACCCCGGCCAGGGCCGGGTAAACCGCCGAAAACGGGGTTCCGGCGTGCTGTCGCGAGGTGAGGACGGCGATCTCGACGTTTGGATGGCCGGCCAGAATCCGGACCAGCTCGGCCCCGGCGTAGCCGGTGGCCCCGATGACCCCGGCCCGGATCATGAGCCCATCCCTTCGATGAGCGCCAGGGCGTTATCCCCCAGAACCCGATGATTGTAACCGCCCTCCAGGATGGCGAAACAGCCGCCGCCGGCCGCGTCGGCCGCCTCCCGGACGAGCCGGCCGATCTCCCGGTAATCCTCGGTGGCCAGGAGCCCGCCCCAGTCGGCCCGGTGGTAGTCAAACCCGGCGGAAATCCCGATCAGGTCCACCCGACAATCGGCCATTTGTCGGCCCACCTCATCGAGGTAGGCGTCCCGCTCGTGAGCGTTGACGTTGTAAACGGTCACCCAATCCCGGCTTTGCAGGATGTTGACGTTTCCGTCGCCGTAGTGGAGGTCGATGTCAAGCACATAGGCCGACGAGATTTTTCCCGATGCCCGGAGCGATTCCAGGGCCACGGCCATGTTGTTAAAATAGCAGAATCCCCAGGAAGACCCGGCCGAAGCGTGATGGCCCGGCGGACGGACCAGGGCGAAGGCCGGCTCGGTCAGCCCGATGGCCGCCGCGCCGGCGGCTCCGCCCGCCGCCAGCGCCGAAATGGCATAGAGACCCCGTCGCCGGACCGCCTCGATGTGGGAATCGGTGTGGATCGCTGAAATCCAGGCGGCTTCGGCGGGCTCGGCGGTCACCCATTCGACCTTTCCGTCGATGGCCGCCACAATGGCCTCCATCCGACCTTCCGCCGCCGCCGGATCGCTCGTGTAAACCGAATAGAAATCCTCGTGAAATACGACCTTCATGCTTTCCATCCTCCGTCTTCAGGCCACCGTTCCGGGACCTCCATATCAGAAGATGGACCGGTTGAACAGGATTTTTCGCCCCGTCAGGACTCGGTTTTAAAGCCGTTGACGATCTCCAGGAGCTCGCCGGCCAGCCGGCCGAGGTCCTCGGCGGCGGCATCGGTCCGGCTGGCGGCTTCCGAATTGTCCCGAGCGGACCGGCTGATCCGGCGGTTGCCGTCAACGATCTGGGCGACCTGCTGAGCCGCGTCATTGGCGGACCGGGCGATCTCGGCGGCCCGGGCCGCCAGATGATCGACCCGCCGCGCCACTTCGGCCGCCGCCGTGGACGCCTCGGTGGTGGCCCCGGAGATCTCCTTCACCATGTCGGCGGTCTCGCCGGCCGAGCCGGAAACCTCCTGGGAAAGCCGCGCATTGGCCGCCAGGGTCCGGGAGATCTCTCCGGCCGTGTCGGTCTGCTCCGACACCGCCGCCGCAATGGACTGGTTGATCTCGACCATCCGGGCGATCATCTCGATGATTTCAGCCATCCCCCCCACCGTGTCCGAAACGCTCGCCTGGATGTGGTCCACGTGGTCCCGAATCTCATCGGTGGCCGACGATGACTGCCGGGCCAGGGACTTGACCTCCCCGGCCACCACGGCAAACCCCCTCCCGGCCGATCCGGCCCCGGCCGCCTCGATGGTGGCGTTGAGGGCCAGGAGGTTCGTCTGGTCCGCGATGTCCTTGATGGTGCTCACCACCCGGCCGATCTTCCGGGATGCTTCGGTAAGGACCACCGTCCGGTCGGTGATCTCGTTGGCCCGGGCATCGGCCGCTCCGGAAATCCGGCTGGCCTCGGTGGTCCGCCGGGATACCTCGTTTAAGCTCGCGGTCATCTCCTCCACCGCCGACGCCGCGCCCACGATGTTTTTCGACATCCGCTCGCCGGCCCCGGCCATCCGTCCCACCTGCTCGTCGGCCCGCCGGGCCAGCTTGGCGACCTCGGCCACCGACGCCGACATCTCTTCGGCGGCCGCGGCAACTCCAATCACCGTGTCGGCCGCTCCGTCGGCCGCACCGGCCACCGTGCCCACGCTTTCCGAAACCGACTCAGCGGCCCCGGCCACCCCGTCGGCATCGGCCGTCATCCGCCCGGCCGAATCGGTCATCTCCGCGGAAATGGCCGACAGCTCACCCGAAGCCCCGGACAGGGACCGGGTGGTCCCGCTCAGCCGCTTCAGGGTTTTCCGGAGGTGTTCGACGGCCCCGTTCAGATGAACGGCGGTGGAGCCGATCTCGTCCTCGCCGGTCCCCTCCAGGCGGGACCGGAAATCCCCATCCTTTAACCGGGCCGCGAACCGGACCATTCGAGCCATGGGCCGGGCCACCATCCGGCGCATCAGCAGGAAAAAAACGAGTCCGCCGGCCGTCAAGAGGGCGGCCGCCACCAGGAGATAATCCCGCCGCCCCCGGGCCAGGTCCCGCCGCATCTCCGCCAGGGGGCTGATGATCTCGAAGGCCCCGTGGATCTCCCCGGCCCGCCAGCCTTCCTTTTCGAAACCAAGCGGGTCCAGCTCCCCCTTGGGCGAGCCATGGCATCTGAGGCAGTCCCCGGACAGCTCGATGGCCCGGAAAAACCGGATGGCGTCCATGGGAATCGTCCCGCCGCCTTCCGCCCGGTTCCGGGTTTCCCGCCCCCGGTGAAGGACCCCGATCTCGCCTCCGGCCCGGGCCGTTGCCGGGTCCGGCGGGAAAACCACCTCACCGCCCGCGGCCGTGATTTCCGCCAACGTCCCCCGTCCCTCCAGGTAATTAACCACCGCCCGTTCCAGGCCGGGCCGGGGAACGTTTTTGGGGTTCCGAGGCTGGTTCCGGGGCACCCGGAAGGAATAGCCCAGCTCGTCGGCCCGGGCCCGGGCCGCGGTCCAGGCCGCCACCACCGGGATGGTCCGATACCGCTTGGTCTCATCATAAGCCCCTTCGGCCGGGTCCTGGACCAGGACCGTTTCGTCAAAGACCCCCATGCCATGGTAGTCGCTGATAAAGCGCCGGATCTCTTCACAAAACGTCGTCAGTGCCCGGGATCGGTCAATCTCCTTCCCGAAATGGGTTGCTTTGAGGGTCTCTCCCCCGTAGATCGTGACAAAGGCGAAGCTGATCGCCATCAATCCAAAAACAATCAGGATCACCCGGGTGCTCAACCGTCGGATTCGCCATCCGGCCATCGTCTCATTCCTTTCTTGTCGGCGTGATGGTCAGAAGTCGTGTCTGGATCGGGACAGTAAAATCTGTCGGCGAGTCGCGGGCCAAAACTCGGGCCCCGAGACTCGGGACTCGCGACTGGAAAACCTGACCACGCCACTCACGGCCCCACTATCCCCCAGACGCCGGCGGGTATCAACCCCATTTTCGCTTTTCACGCTTGTACTCCATCGGTATTTGG
>CAZWGY010000033.1:0-5358 GCA_964633575.1 uncultured Desulfobacteraceae bacterium | reverse complement strand
AATCCAGGGGGCGCCTTCAAGACCCGACAGCACACGGAAAACCTCATGACGATTATCCGCTCCAAACCGCTCGCCCGCCAACGCCCGTGGTCGCCGCTGCCGCTGCTCCTGGCACTTTTTTTATGTGCCTGTGGCGGCGGCGGAGGGGGCGGGGGAGACGACGCCCCCGTCCAGCCGTCGCCGCCCGAATACCTGCGATCTTCGGCGGAGCGGAACCTGTCCCCCCAAGTCACCCCGGCCGCGATGGAAACCCTCGTCTCGGGCAACACCGCCTTTGCTTTAAACCTCCACCAGACCCTCCGGAAGACATCGGGGAACCTCTTCTTCTCCCCTTACAGCATTTCCGGAACCCTGGCCACCCTCTTTGCCGGGGCCCGGGGCGAAACCCGCCGGGAGATGGCCGAAGCCCTCAGCTTTCACCTCCCCGATGAGCTGCTCCACCCGGCGGTCAACGCCCTCGATCTGACCCTGGCCGGCCGTGAGGGGAGTGAAGGGGACACCGCCACCGGGTTCCGCCTCCGCCTGGCCAACGCCTTATGGCTGGACACCGGCACGCCGGTCCTGGACACTTACCTCGACACTCTGGCCCGACATTACGGCGCCGGAGCCTGGCGGCTCGACTTCCAAAACGGCCCGGATGCGGCCCGGGACCACATCAACTCCTGGGTCGAAGAGACCACCGAAGGGCGGATCGGCGCGCTGTTGCCCCCCGGAACCATCACCCGCTGGACCCGGCTGGTCACCACCAACGCCATTTACTTCCGGGCCGCCTGGGAGACGCCTTTTGACCCGGACCTCACCGAACCCGGCCCGTTCTACCCCACCGGGGCTGATCCGGCCGAAGGCGCTCTGACGGTGCCCTTCATGCACCACAAGGAACGGTTCGGGTACACTGCTGGTGAGGGGTTTCAGGCGGTGGAACTGCTCTACGAGGGCGAGCTGCTGTCCATGGTCATCCTGCTCCCGGAATCCGGCGGCCTGAACGACTTTGAAAACCAGCTCACCGAAGGTTTTCTGTCGGCGATCCTCGCCGACCTCACCCCCCGGATCATCCGCCTGGCCTTCCCCCGGTTCGAGCTGACCCCGACGCCCCTGAGCCTTTCCGACGCCCTGATGCGGATGGGGATGAGCACGGTTTTCACATCGGCGGCCGACCTGTCCGGGATCGACGGAACCGGTGACCTGGCCCTTTCCGAAGTCGTCCACCAGGCTTATCTCGCGGTGGACGAGACCGGGACCGAGGCGGCGGCCGGGACCGGGGGGATCGTCGGCCCGTCCAATCCCGGCTCGCCCTTTGCCGAAGTCATCGTGGACCGGCCCTTTCTGGTGCTCATCCGGGACATCCCCACCGAATCCATCCTCTTTTTCGGCCGGATCGAGTCCCCCGAGACCCAACCATCCAATACCGTCATTGTCCGGAGGTGACCATGAAGGCAATCCGAGTCCATCAATTCGGCGACCCGTCCGTGATGACCCTCGAGACCGTTTCCGATCTCACGCCGGGAGCCGGCGAGGTGGTCGTCTCGGTGGCCGCCGCCGGGGTCAACCCGGTGGACACTTATATCCGGTCCGGGACATACCCCCTCCGGCCGGATCTTCCCTACACCCCCGGCATGGACGCCGCCGGCCAAATCCTGGCCGTGGGTGACGGGGTGACCCGGTTCGGGATCGGAGACCGGGTCTATCTCACCGGAGCCCGCTCCGGGACCTATGCCGAGCAGTGTTGCGGCGCCGTCTCGAACGTCCATCCGCTGCCAGATACCGTCAGCGAAAGCCAGGGCGCCGGGGTGGGCGTGCCCTATGGCGCCGCCTACACCGCCCTCTTTCACCGGGCCGAAGCCCGCCCCGGCGAGACCGTCCTCGTCCACGGAGCTACCGGCGGAGTGGGGACCGCCGCCGTTCAGCTCGCCCGAGCCGCCGGGATGACCGTCATCGCCACCGGGTCCACCCCTGAAGGCCGGGAGACCGTCGCCGCCGAAGGAGCCCACCACGTCCTCGACCACGGAGCCGACGGCTACCTGACCGGGGTCACCGACCTCACCGAAGGCCGGGGACCGGACGTGATCCTCGAGATGCTCGCCAACGTCAACCTGGGGGCCGACCTCCAGATCGTCGCCCCCGGAGGCCGGATCGTCGTCATCGGCAGCCGGGGGACGGTCGAAATCAACCCTCGGGATGCCATGAGCCGGGACGCAACCATCCTCGGGATGATCCTGATGAACGCCACCGAAGCCCATAAGGCTCAAACCCACGCGGCCATCGGAGCCGGTCTTGAAAACGGGACCCTCCGGCCGGTGATCACCGCCCGAATCCCCCTGGCCGAGGCGCCGTCAGCCCATGAACGGGTCACGGCACCGGGAGCCCGCGGCCAGATCGTCCTGGTACCCTGACCCGGAGGCCCCATGTCCCGTCTTCCAACCATTCCCCCAACCATTCGACGACCAACGGTTTACATCCCGGCGGCCGCCGTTGTCATTGCCCTCGTGGTTATCATCGCGGTCTGGCTGCAAGCCCCCGATCCTCGTACCGGCGCGGCGCCGGCAACGGACCCATCCAGCCCGGAAACCGGGTTTGCCTTCTTCGACATCGGAAGGGATACCCGGCTCTCCAAAGCCGTCCGAATCCGTCTGGAAAAGCGGCTCGGCCCCGCCGTGGTCGAGCACTGGGCCAACCTGGACCTCGACGTCAACTACCCGGGCTTTCTGGCCGACCATTTCCCCCGGTTGGCCCGACTCAACCGGGACCTGAAAGACGAAATCGTCATCGATACGGAAAAAAATCCGATCCGGCTCATCTTCCGCCACACCCGGCAGCTCGAAACCCCCTTTTCCCGGGTCGAGCTGGTCTTCTCCGGCTTCACCAGACGGCCCTTGTTTTTCCGGATCGAACCGAAAAAGCCGGAAGGCGAGGCGGTGGCCGAAACCCTCCGGACCAAATACGGCGAGCCCCGGACCCTGGCCTGGGACAACCGGATGCCCTGGGACGGCCGGAGCGGCGAAACCGACTTATGGGAACGCCACGGGGACATCCTGATGTGCTCGGTCGTCCCGGACCGCTACGGCGACCCGTCGTATATGATAATCATCTACTTTCTCGACAACCTCGAAGCCACCCTGGACATCAAGCTCGAACGCCGGGGAGCCCGGGAGGATGAAGGGTCGGATGCGGTTCGAAACGCCTTTTAAGAAGCGTTCAGCCCGCGAGATCCCAACGTCTCCCCGGGAGTCACGCCACCGATGCTGAAGATTATCCTCATCGTGATCCTGGCGGGCCTTGTCCTGTTTGCGGCCCTCCCGCTGCTCCTGGGGCCGATCCTGGTCCGGTTTACCCTCAAGCTCTCGGCCAACCCGGACCTGGCCCGCATTGATTCCGATCGCCTGCCCCCGGCCGTCCGGAGCTACTTCGACGCTCAAACCGGACCGCTCCAGGACCTCGGCTTCCGGATCGTGGCCGATCTGGTCCAGACCGGCTTTATTCCGAACCTCATCTCCCTGATCCGGCTCTTTGTCCACCCCGACAACCGGGACGGCGCCGCCTGCGTCTGCATGGAAAGCGGGCGCGGCGGCGGACGGCTCCAGACCGCTTATGTCGAATACGCCACCACCTTTGCCGACGGCCGGGAACTCTGCACCAACAACTGTCCGAGCCCAAACGCCTTTGCTCCCGTCCCCGAAAAACAGCTCCACCGGATCCCGACCGTCGAAGATCCCCGGGAGCTCTACGAAATCCACCAGGAAACGGCGGCCCGGTTCGGGGGCAACACCGGACGGATTCTCATAGATGGCGAGGATGCGATCCGGACCCTGGCCCGGTCCATCCAGGAAGACACTGCCCGCCAGGTCCGGACCGGATACTTCTACCTCGACCGGAAAGGCCGGTGCTATCGGCCCACCTGGAAGGGTGCCTTTCTCATGTCCTGGAAACAGGTCTTCAAAGGAACCATCGGGCGTAAGGGCGTCCGAAAGCCTGCCTGATATCCGTCGCACCCCTGTAAGCCCCCAAAACCATTGAAAGCCCGAGGCCAATGACCGCATCAACCGCCAGAGCCCATCTCCAGGAGATTTTCACCGCCGCCCTCCGCCGGGTGGACCCCTACCGGATGATGATCGACCGCATCAATCGGAGCGGCTCCCGACTGGCTATACGGCTGGATGAAGGCGAAACCGTCGTGGACCTCGACGACTACCGGCGGGTGATCGTCATCGGAGCCGGGAAAGCCGGGGCGCCCATGGGCCAAGCATTAGAGACGGTCCTGGGGGATCGGATCGAAACCGGCCTGGTGGTCGTCAAAACGGGCCACGGCGAGCCCCTGTCCACCATCGAGATTGTCGAGGCCGCTCATCCCGTGCCGGACGAAAACGGCGTGGCCGCGGCCCGGCGAATCGTCGATCTGGCCCGGTCCGCCGACGAGACCACCTTGGTCATCTCGGTCATCTCCGGCGGCGGCTCAGCCCTCTTGCCCTTGCCCCTGACCTGGGAAAACGGAGACCGGGCAATCCGCCTGACCCTTGCTCACAAGCAGCGGACCACCGAAGCGCTCCTGTCTTGCGGAGCGACCATCGGGGAGATCAACTGCATCCGAAAGCACCTCTCCGGGGTCAAGGGCGGCCGACTGCTCGCCCAGATCGCCCCGGCCCGGAGCCTGAGCTTCATTCTCTCCGACGTGGTGGGCGACGACCTTTCGAGCATCGCCTCGGGGATCACCGCCCCGGACCCCACCACCTACGCCGACGCCCTCGCCATCATCGAACGCTACGGGATCGGAAACGCCATCCCGGAGCCGGTCCGCGAAGTCCTGATCCGGGGACAACGGGGCGAGATTCCCGAAACCCTCAAACCGGATGACCCGGCGTCGGCGATGGCCACCAACCTTCTGATCGGGACCAACCTCGCCGCCCTGAACGCGGCGGCCGAAACAGCCCAAGACCTGGGCTATACGCCGGTCCGACTCACCCGGCGAGCCACCGGCGAAGCCCGGGAGCTGGCCCGGACCCTGGCCGCCATCGGCGCCGATGCCGCCACCGCCGGGATGCTCGTCTCACCCCCCGCCTGCATCCTTTCCGGGGGCGAACCCACCGTGACGCTCCGGGGGACCGGCAAGGGGGGCCGGAATCAGGAGATGGCCCTGGCCGTCCTTCAGGAGATGGCCGCCGCCCCCGAGCTTTTCACCTCGGTGGCCTTCCTGGCCGGCGCCACCGACGGGACCGACGGCCCCACCGACGCGGCCGGAGCCTTTGCCGACCTCGATCTCCTGGAACGGGCCCGCCGACTCGGGCTCGACCCGGCGGCTCACCTGGCAAACAACGACGCCTACCCGTTTTTCGATGCCATCGGCGGGCTCCTCAAGACCGGCCCCAC
>CAZWGY010000032.1:0-18712 GCA_964633575.1 uncultured Desulfobacteraceae bacterium | reverse complement strand
TTGATGACCTCCGGTTTTGTTGGATGGTTTGCCGGGCCCCTCCACCGCCCGGCGGGGGCATCGGGAGCCGGTTTCCGCTTGACAGCCTCTTCGGCAACCGATACACCCGAAGGCGACCTGGATGCAAGGGGGAATGGACCGTGACGCTGCTGAAGCTCGATGATCTCAAAAAGCATTTTCCCCTCGGGCGGCATCGGACCGTCCGGGCGGTGGACGGGGTATCGCTGGATGTTTCCCGGCGGGAGATCTTCGGTTTGGCCGGGGAGTCGGGGTCCGGGAAGACCACCCTGGGCCGGATGATTCTCCGGCTGATCGACCCGACCAGCGGGACCATCGAGTATGACGGCCGGGACATCAGCCGGGTGGACCTTGGCCGGGAGAAAGCTTTTCGCTCAATGCGGCGGAAGCTCCAGATCGTGTTCCAGGATCCCCATGCATCCCTCCATCCCCGGAAAAAGATCAAGGACATCATCGGCCGGGGGCTGCGGACCCATAATCTCGTGACCGGCGGAAGTGAGATGATCGACCGGGTGGCCCGGTTTCTCGAGCTGGTGGGGATGGGGACTCAGCACCTTTACCGGTATCCTCATGAGCTGTCCGGTGGCCAGCGTCAGCGGGTGGCCATCGCCCGGGCGTTGATTCTGGACCCGGAGCTGGTGGTTCTGGACGAGCCCACCTCATCGCTGGACGTCTCGGTCCAGGCCGAAGTCCTCCGGCTGTTGAAGCGCCTCCGGGACGAACTGAAGCTGACCTACCTCTTTATCACCCACGATCTCTCGGTGGTCCGGCTGTTTACCGAAAAGATCGGCATCCTCTACCTGGGCCGGCTCGTGGAGCTGGGAACCACCGATTCGGTGTTTGCCCGACCGTTCCATCCCTACACCGAAGCCCTCATCTCGGTGACCCCCCGGCTCGACCCGAGGCACCGGGGGGAGAAGATCATCTTGAAAGGGGAGATTCCCAGCCCGGTCAACCCGCCTCGGGGATGTCCGTTCCACACCCGGTGTTTTAAAAAGATCGGGCCGGTCTGCGAGACCGACCCGCCGGCCCTGGCGACGGTCGAGCCGGGCCATCGGGTGGCCTGTCATCTTTACGGACCCCCTGCCGACAACACGGAGACGATCCCATGAGCCATACTCCTCGCCTGGATATTGTCGCCGCCGAGATTTACGCGGCTGACCTGCCATTATCGGAGCCTTTCCGGACGGCACGGGCCGAAATCCACTGCTCCCGGAACGTCATCGTCCGGATCGAGACGGCGGACGGCCTTTACGGCACCGGCGAGGCTCGTCCCAACCCGGCGGTGACCGGGGAGACCCAGGGGACCGCCATCGAGGCGTTCAAGGAGACGGCCGGACTCCTGATCGGACGGGATGCCCTGGACATCGGGGCGAGGATGACGGCAATCAACCGGGCGCTGGCCCACAACACGGCCCTTAAAAGCGCGGTGGACATGGCGCTGTATGACCTTTTGGGCAAGGCCGCCGGGCTGCCGCTTTACGCGATCCTGGGCGGGGGACGCCGGCCGGTGACCACCGACAACACGGTGAGCCTGGACGAGCCGTCGGTCATGGCGGACAAGGCGAGGCAATACCGGGACGAGGGGTTTGCCGCCATCAAGGTGAAGCTGGGGACCACCGGTCCGGCGGACCTCGAGCGGGTCCGGAAAATCCGGGAGGCGGTGGGGCCCGAGGTGGCCATCCGGCTCGATGTCAACAGCGGGTGGGACCCGCCCACGGCCGTCTCCGCCCTGACCGCCATGGCGCCTTTCGGGATCGAATTGTGCGAGCAGCCGCTGCCCCGGTGGGACATCTCCGGCATGGGGCGGCTCCGGGCGAAGACCTCGATCCCGCTGATGGCGGATGAGTCAATCTTCAACGCCCATGACGCGGTCGCTTTGATCCGGGCGAAAGCCTGTGACTATTTCAACATCAAGCTGGCCAAGTCGGGCGGCATTCGGGGAGCTATGGCCATCGACGCGGTGGCCGAGGCGGCCGGCATCCCCTGCATGGTGGGCTGCATGACGGAGACCCGGCTGGCGTTGACGGCCGCGGCCCACCTCCATGCGGCCCGGCCGAACATCATCTTTGCCGACCTCGACGGGCACCGGAACCTGACGGTCGATCCGGTGATCGGCGGGGCGACGTATCGGGCCGGAGAGATCACGCTCCCGGCAACGCCCGGCCACGGAGCCGACGTGGATCCGGGTTTTCTCGATCAACTAGCTGTCTATCGGGTTGGTGGATAGTGGTTGGTGATTGGCGCCACAATCCGCTAATCACACTTTACAATTCAAACTATAGCGGAAGGGAGATCAAGATGAGAACGAGAACGGGTGTGTGGATGGTACTGGTGGTGGGATGCCTCGCCGCGATGGTGGCCGGTCCGGTGACGGCCGCTGAAAAACCCTTTGTGATCGGGATGAACACCGGAGCCATTGTGTCGATGGACCCGGCCGCCTGCTATGAGGTGGAGGGGCACTGGATGTTAAACAACATCTACGACACTCTAGTGAAGTTCAAGGCCGGCTCGGCCAGCGAGATCGAGCCCTGCCTTGCCACCGACTGGTCGGTGGAGGAGGAGACCATCACCTTTACCCTGCGGAAAGGGGTGAAATTCTCCAACGGCGACCCGGTGGACGGCGAGGCGGTGGCATACTCCCTCCGGCGGGTGATTCAGCTCGCCAAGAGCCCGTCCTGGATTCTGACCCAGTTCGCGGTGACCCCGGAATCGATCTCGGCCTCGGGCAACACCGTCCAGATCACCATGGACCAGGCATATTCGCCTCAGTTGGTCCTTTCCTGCATGGCCTACATCTCCGGGGTGGTCAACCCCAAGGTGACCGAAGCCAACGCCTCGGACGGGGACATGGGGATGGCCTACCTGAACGACCACTCCGGCGGCAGCGGACCCTATGTCCTCAGCTCCTGGAAGCGCGACGAGAAGCTGGTCCTGGAGCGGAATCCCCATTACTGGGGAAAAACCCCCGCCATCGAGCGGATCGTGATTATCGATATCCCCGAGTCTTCCAGCCAGCTCGTCCAGCTCAAGGGCGGGACCATCGACATGGCCTGGAACCTGGAATACGATCAGATCCCGGACGTGGACGCCACCGAGGGGCTTTACACCGTTACCACGCCGATGTTCAAGCAGATATATCTGGCCATGAACGGCTCCGTTTCCCCGCTGGATAACGTCAAGGTCCGTCAGGCGATCAAGTCGGCCATCGACTGCGAGGGGATTATCAAGGCCACCGGCGGCGGGGTGACGGCTCTCCATAGCTTCGTGCCCAAGGGGATGTTCAGCCACCACCCCGGCGACCCTTTCCCCTATGACCCGGAAAAAGCCAAGGCCCTCCTGGCCGAGGCCGGTTATCCGGATGGCTTCACGATCGGCCTGACCGTCCCTGAGTTCCTGGCCACCGCCGGGACGGTGGTCAAGGCCAACCTGACCGCCGTGGGCATCAAGGCCGAGCTTCAGACTATCGCCTACACCTCGCTCCTCGGCAAGTACCGGAAACAGGGACTTGAGATGGTCATCGCCCGATGGGGGGCCGACTACGGCGACCCGGACGCCATGGCCAAACCCTTCGCTCACTGTCGGACCACCGGCGAAGAGGCCAAAATCAAACAATTGGCCTGGCGGAACGGCTATGCCAACCCCGAGCTGACCGATAAGGTCGAGGCGGCGGCCTTTATCCAGGACCGAGATAAGCGGGAGGCGGCCTACGTCGAGATCCAGAAGCTATGGCGGAACGAGGGCCCCTTTGAGATCCTCTACCAGTTCTCCGGCCAGGTGGGGCTCAAGGCATCTGTGAAGGGTTTTCACCTGAGCGCCCTGACCGAGACCCCGCTGGAGCTGGTGACCATTGCTCCATAGCTGATGTCGTGAAAAACCGTGATACGGGGCGAAAAGCGCCTCGCGCCGGTGCGGTATAGCCCCGAAAGGGACTTTCGGGACCCAGGGGACCAAAGGGCGGATTGATCCCCATATACTGAGCAGGGGCGGCCACGAGAGCCGCCCCTGTAACCCACAATGGTGGTTTCTCCGTTCCCGGGAGCGGCGCAACCCCAAAGGGGCTGAACACAGCAGACCGGGGCGAGGCCCCCGGTTTTCAGGGACCCAGGGGACCCAAGGGGCGGATTGAGCCCCATATTCTGAGCAGGGGCGGCCACGGGGGGGCGTCCCTGCAACCCAAATAGGTTATAGGTTTGCCCATTAAAACCTTCACTCAGTAACTAAGGATAATCCATGATCAATGAGATATCTATCAATAGATTCAGGTGTTTTCAAAAATCAAAGTTTAGTGGTTTTAAAGCCGTTAATTTGATCGGTGGACAAAATAATTGTGGCAAAACCGCACTATTAGAAGCACTGTATTTGAACCTTGCTCCAAGGCGAAATACGATAATGGCGCTTAGACGATTCAGAAGGGAAAGTTTAGAATTCGTAAAAAACATGCCTGAAAGAACATGGAACAACTTTTTTTATAATTTAGATAATAATAAAAAATTAAGTATCATATCCTATGACTTAAACGGTAATATCTATAACAATATAGAATTATCATGTGATGAATCAACGGATCAATTTAATGAAATATTTGAAGAAGACGAGCAATCAGATGATGATCTTGTCGATTTAAGAACCCAATTTACAGAAAGAAACTTCACACGTTCTACTTTGAATATAAGTTTATTAAAAAACGATGGAAAAATGCATCTTCAAACCTCATTAATTGCCCACTCAAAAGGTATTATCGCCAAAGATTTAGATTCAGATGAAAAAAAAGCTAATTACATGCCAGCTTCATTAAGGCTTTCAAGTGATGCGCTTTCACGAGAATATGACAAAGCCGACATCAAAGGAACCGCAAAAAAAATACTGGAAGCCTTACAACTCATCGATAAATCTATAACTGAAATAAAAACATTTAATATTGGAAAACCAACAATCTTTTTAAAAAGGTTAGAAGGTGAGTATCAGCCTATATATTTACATGGTGAAGCCATAAGCAAAACCACGGATTTCATCTTAAGAATAGTGAATGATCCTAATAGCGTTTTATTAATTGATGAAATTGAAAACGGCATACACCATATAAACCAATATGATCTTTGGAGAAATATTTTTGAATTGTCAGCATTGTTTAATGTTCAGATATTTGCAACCACTCATAGTTATGAAATGATACAATCATTCGCGCAAGCCGGTTTGTCAAAGGATATTTTCAAAGAATCGGCCTGTTATCTTGAAATGGCAAAGAGTATAAAATCTGGTGAAATAGTAGGAATAGAGAGAGATTTGGAAAATCTTAATTATGAGATAGATCAGAATATGGGGTTTCGAGGTGAGTAATCTGCTAATAGTTGAAAGCAAAAATGATGAATTGTTTATAAGGGCGCTTATTGATCATTTGAATCTGTCTTATATTCAGGTTGATAAACATCCCATCTGTAATATAGACGGGTTTGAATGTATGGAAGGATTAAATTCAAAAAAGCTTGAGGATCGATTGAGGGCATTAAAAAATCAACTTCATAAAAGAAAAGTAGAAACAATCGGAATCGTTATAGATCATGATGGAAAACGTGAAGAAAGGATTAATCTGATAAATGAAGCCGTGCATAGCATTTTTGAAACAGATGAGAATTTATTTGAGACGGGGAAATTTATATCAGTAAGCGCAGAAGTCGGAAACGATAGCATTCCTCTAAAAATTGCTTGTTATTTGGTGAATATTAATGAAAATGGAGAGATTGAAACCGTTCTTAAATTTATAAAATCAAAGGATTCACCTTACGCGGATTGCCTTAGTAACTGGAGAAGTTGTGTAGAAAAGCATTTCACTGCAAGTACGTCGGAAGAAAAACAAAAAATTCTCTCTGATAAGGAGTTTGATAAATTTTGGCTCAGCAATTATATCAGATTTGATACATGCTCGAATAGGGAGAAAAAACAGGCAGAAAGAAAATGCAGCATTAAACAATTTGAATATATCTTAGAGAATAAAAGGGGCATTTTTGATTTTGATAATGCGATTCTTAATGATTTCAAAAATTTTCTGAAGTTATTTCGATAATTGGCTAACCAGCCGGTTGAGGCGGCCGGGTTTTCTTCGCGCTCCGAAAACCCGGCCCCTCACCTTGTCGTTAATGGTGGTTTCTCCGTTCCCGGGAGCGCCGCACGCGAGTGCGGCGCAACCCCGAAGGGGCTGAACATAGCAGACCGGGGTGAAGCCCCGCTGACGGGGGGATAGCCAACACCCCGGAAATCGAGATCTAAACGTGGACTTTTCCCGATACGTTGCCAGGCGCCTGGCGCTGTTCGTCATTGTCATCCTGGGCGTGGTGACGGTGACCTTTTTTCTCGCCCGAGTCATCCCCGCCGACCCGGTGGGGGCGATTCTGGGGGAGAACGCCCCGCCTGAGCTGGTGGAGAAGACCGAGCGGATGCTCGGCCTTCACCTGCCGCTCCACGAACAATACATCCAGTACCTTGCCGGGGTCATCCGGTGGGATTTCGGGCCGTCGCTCCGGACCCAGAACCCGGTCTCGGAGGACCTCAAGACCTACTTTCTGGCCACCCTGGAGCTGGTCCTGTTGGCCATTGCCATCGCCATCACCTGCGGAATCGGCCTGGGGATCGTCTCGGCGGTCAAGCGGAATCGCCTGCCGGACACCCTCAGCCGGATTTTCTCCCTGGTGGGGATCTCCATGCCGGCCTTCTGGCTGGGGCTTTTGGTGATTCTGATCGGTTACTACCACCTGAGCCTTCTCCCGGCCGGGGGCCGCCTGGCCCCTTACCTCACCCCGCCGCCCACGGTGACCGGGATGTACACCATCGACAGCCTCATCGCCGGGGATTTTGCCACCTTCACCAACGCCTTTTACCACCTTTTGGGACCGGCGTTGGTCCTGGGATGGATTCAAACCGCCTACATCTGTCGGGTCACCCGGTCGTCCATGCTGGAGGTGTTAAACGAGGAATACATCCGGACGGCCCGGGTCAAGGGGCTCCGGGAGAGCGTGGTGGTCTTCAAGCACGCCTTCCGGAACGCGGCGATCTCGGTCATCACCATGATCGGGATCTCCTTCGGATTCATGCTGGAGGGGTCGGTGCTCACCGAGACGGTTTTCGGCTACCCCGGCCTGGGCCGGTATTCGGTAAGCTCCTTTCTGGCCCTCGACCTCAACGCGGTGGTGGGATCGGTTACCCTAATCGCGCTCTGTTACGCAATGACCAACCTGATCGTGGATCTCCTGTACGGCTTTCTGGATCCGCGGGTCAAGTATTAGGATGGACACGCCCATGGGAACATTCACGAACGGGCTGAAGGCATGGGCGGAGCGGCATTCCTCGGAGCTCTCCGAGATCGGGGAGGTGGTCCACGCGGCCAGGAAGAGCCCCCTGACCCTCGCCGGACTGGCTATCGTCATCGGGCTGGTGCTGGTGGCCCTGACCGCTCCGGTTATCTCGCCCTACGACCCGCTGGCAATGGACATAGACAACCGCCTGGCCGCGCCGTCGGCCGAGCACTGGCTGGGCACCGACGAGCTGGGCCGGGACATTCTCTCCCGGATTATCCACGGCACGGGCCTGGCGCTGAAGATCATGGTTATCGTTCTGCTCATCGACCTTCCGGCCGGGGTCCTGCTGGGAATCGTGGCCGGGTACTTCGGCGGGTGGTTGGACGAGATCGTCATGCGGGTTGCCGACATCTTCATGGCTTTTCCCCGGCTGATTCTGGCCATGGCCATCGGCGCGGCCCTGGGGCCCAACCTCGTCAACACCATGATCGCCATTGCCATCACCATGTGGCCGACTTACGCCCGGCTGGCTCGAGGGGAGACCCTCAGCATCAAGGAGCGGACCTTTATCGAGGCTGAACGAGCCATCGGGACCTCACGGATACGGATTCTGCTCGGACATATCCTGCCGCTGTGCGCATCCACCACCATCATCCGGGCGACGTTGGACATGGGCAACGTCATCCGGATCGCCGCCGGGATGAGCTTTCTCGGCCTGGGGGCTCAGGCCCCGACCCCGGAATGGGGGCTGATGGTAAGTACCGGCCGGTCCTTTCTGGTCAATCAGTGGTGGGTGCCCACCTTTCCGGGGATCGCCATTCTGATCACCGTTTTCGGCTTTAATCTGCTGGGCGACGGCATCCGGGACATCTCGGATCCCCATCTGCGGCGGGGGGAATGATGGCCGAGCCTCTGTTGGAAATCCGGGACCTGGTAGTCCACTTTCATACCTACCGGGGAGTGGTCCGAGCCATCAACGGGATCGGGCTCCGGGTCGAAGCCGGAGAGCTTTTCGGCCTGGTGGGGGAGACCGGGTGCGGCAAGAGCGTCACCGGGTCGGCGATTCTCAACCTGGTCCAGAACCCCGGCCGGATCGAGGGCGGAGAGATCTGGTTCAAGGGCCGGGACCTCCTCGCGATGCGCCCGGAGACGGTCCGCCGGGAGATCCGGGGGCGGGAGATCACCATGATCATGCAGCACCCCATCGCGGCTCTGAACCCGGTGATCCGGATCGGGGACCAGATCGCCGAGGCCCTGGCCGGCCGGATGGGTCGGACAGCGGCCTGGGAGCGGACCATCGAGATGCTCGAAGAGGTCAACATCGCCGACCCGGAAAAGATCGCGGGGCGGTATCCTCATCAGCTCTCCGGGGGCATGGCCCAGCGGGTCATGATCGCGATGATGCTGGCGGCCGAGCCATCCCTGCTCATTGCCGATGAGCCCACCACCGCCTTGGACGTCTCCGTCCAGGCACAGGTCCTGACCCTCCTGACGGACCTCGTTCGTCGGCACGGCGCCAGCGTCGTGCTGATTACTCACGACATGTCGGTGATTTCGGAGACCTGCGACCGGGTGGCCGTCATGTACGCCGGAGATATCGTCGAGGTGGGCGGGGTCGAAACGGTCATCTTCCACCCGAAGCATCCCTACACCCAGGGGCTTATGCGAGCGATCCCCGACGAGACCCGGACCGAGCTGATCGGGATTCCAGGGACGGTACCGGACCTCGTCCACCCGCCCCCCGGCTGCCGGTTCCACCCTCGATGCCCTCATGCCGAAGACCGATGCCGCCGGGAAAAACCCGCCGACCGGGAGCTGGGGGGCGGCCACCGGGCCGCCTGCCACCTGCTGTAATGCCAACGGCTTGCCCCGTTAAACAGTTGATACAATGAAAATCGGCATCCAGACCTGGGGGACCGAGGGGGACATCCGCCCTTTTCTCGCCCTGGCCGCCGGGTTGAGCGAACGGGGGCACCGGGTGACCCTCGCCGTCACCGAGGTGACGAACCGGCGGTTCACCGAGTACGGCCGTCGCCTGGGATTCGCGGTCCGGCATGTCAATCCGGTCGAGCCGGATGAAGACCGGCTCAGGCGGCTGGCGGAGCGGATGTTTGCCGAGTGGAATCCCCTGAAGCGGGCGGACATGATCGTCACCGGGCTCTTCAACCCGCACCTCGAGGCGATCCTCGCCGCCGCCAGGCGGTTGTGCGCGGAGAACGATCTGGTCATCGGCCACTTCTTTGTCTATCCACTCAAGGTCGCGGCCCGGCGCCGGGGTATTCCCCACGTCACCGTCGTAACCGCCCCGGTCCTGCCCTCTCGGGATATCCCGCCGGCCGGGTTGCCGCCGATCCTGGGACGCTGGCTTAACCCGATCCTCTGGACGGCCGCTGACGCGGTGCTCAACCGGATGTGGAAGCCCCGGATCGACCGGATTTACCGGCGGGAGGGGGTAAAGCCGGAGCGCAGCATCCTCAAGGATGTCTGGTCTTCACCCCTCCTGACGCTGGTCACCGCGAGCCCGGCGCTCTTCCAGCCGCCGTCCGACTGGGAAGGGCGCTACCACCTCTGTGGGTTTGTCAACCTCCCCGACGCCGGGGAGCCGTGGGAGATGCCCGCCTCTCTTCGATCGTTTCTGGATGCCGGACGGTCCGGACGGGACGTGGTTTACATGACCTTCGGCAGCATGATGGCCAGCGACCCCGCTCCTCGGGAAAGCACGACTCTGCTTGTCGAGGCGGCCCGCCGGGCGGGATGCAGGGCGATCATCCAATCCAACTGGGATCACCTGGGGGACCTGCCCGTTTCCCCGGACATCCATCGGATCACCCGAGCTCCTCACGGCCGGGTCTTTCCCCATTGCGCGGCCGTGGTCCACCACGGCGGAGCCGGTACCACCCAGGCGGCGACCGCCGCCGGGTGCCCGTCGGTTATCGTGGCCCATTCAGCGGATCAGCCCTTATGGGGCGCCCTCCTCCACCGACGGGGACTCGCCCCGCCATTGCTCCACCGCCGGTCGGTCACCCCCGAAACCCTCGCCCGAGCCATCCGTCGGGTACTGTCCGACCCCACCATGGCCGAAGCCGCTCAACGGACGGCTCGTCGGATGCGGTCGGAAGACGGCCTTTCGACGGCGCTGGCGCTGATCGAGGAGCATGCTATGAGGACTGAGTGATGATAGAGACCAGAGCCGCGACCGTCAGGGAGCGGATTTTCATCCGAGGTTTCAAAAAATTCGGAAACCTCGGAGGTCTGATGAGGACCGAGGAAATGAGATGTTCGGCGATGGAGCGTGAGGCGAACCGTGGAAGCTCAAGGGGCGGGAAGCCGCCGGTCAGGAAAGAATGATCTCCATCGTCTCGGAAAAGGCGTCGATGGATTCCGCCTTGGCCGCCTTACGGATGAGGAGACTCAGGATGGCGGGCTCCTCAACCGCCTCGATCCGGCGGACAACTGACCCCGGAACCGTCTCGAACCGTGAATCGAGCACCTCAAGGAGGGACTGCCGAAAGGCGTTCAAACTGCCCTGCTGGACGCCCTGCTGGACGCCCTGCTGAACGCCCTGCTGGACGCCCTTTTGAAAGCCTTCTTCGATCCATGCATCGGCGTTGGTTTCGATCATGTCCATCATACTCCCAATGTCGTCAAGCGCCCCCTTCACGGCATCCCGGACGTCATCGGGGGTGACGTGCCGTCGAGGTGCGCCGCTGAGGACATAAGTCAAAATCGTTTGAATGTACTCGGTGCCGCTCCGTTTGCCGGATAGCCCCCTGAGCAGCGCCAGAATCCGGGGCAGACGCTCCCCCAGATCCGGGTCAAAGATGTGCTTGAGAAGCAGCAATGCCGCCCGGAGGCGGATGTTCTCGATAACCGCGTCATCCTCGAATATCGATGCGTCCCAGAGGAAGTATTCGAAATCCAGCATGACCGATTTCATGGCTGCGGGAAGCTCAAAGAGATCCGAAAAGCGCCTGCCTGCCTTCCATTTCCCCGCCCCGTGATAAACCACCACTGGAATGATCGGGGGGATACCCACCACATCGGTTTTCTGGCTGTCCGCTTCCCAAACCTGGACCATGTAGCGCAAGAGCTGAAAAGCCACCCCCGGCTCCGGATGGCTTTTGTGCTCAAACAGAAAATAGATGTAGCCGGGGCCGACATCGGAAATGTCCGCCTGGAATACGAGGTCCGACAGGTGCTCCCGGAGCGCCTCGTCAACGAAGCTCTCCTGAGTACAGGTGAGGCTGTCCAGGTCGATCAGACGGAAGATTTCCGCCGGGAGGCATTGCCTCAGAAAGGCCGCCATGATATCCGGCTGGCTGAAAACGGACTTGAAGAATCGGTCATGAGGGTTCGTCACTCTGCTCATGTTATGTAAAATACCATGGCCGGCCGCCAAAAATCAATCTCCAATTGAAAAGACCAGACGACCATGCCCGACTACTACGAAACCCACTGTCAGGCGTATTCCGAGGAGACCGTTTCCGTCGATCCCGAGCCCTTTTTAACGCCCCTGATCCGGTGGCTTTCTCCGGGTGCCCGGATTCTCGACGTGGGCTGCGGCTCCGGCCGGGACCTGAAATGGCTCGGGGAGCGGGGCTTTTCCGTGATCGGCCTGGAACGGTCCCCCGGCCTGGCGGCCCTGGCTCGCCGGCACGCCGGCCGACCGGTTATCCAGGCCGATTTTCAAACCTTCGATTTCAGCACGTTATCCGTTGATGGAATCTGCCTCATCGGGGCGCTGGTCCATCTCCCCCATCCGGAGATGGCCCCGACCCTTTCCCGGATCGCCCGGGCGCTTAGGCCGGCCGGGGTCATCCTGATCAGCTTGAAGGGGGGTCAGGGGACCGTGACCGACGACCGGGGACGGACCTTCTACCTCTGGTCCGATACGGCTTTGCAATCCGCTTTTCGGGCGGCGGGATTCCGGGTGGCCGACGCCGTTACCCAGACGTCGGCCGTTCGGGCTTCAGACTTATGGCACGGCTACGTCCTGACCCGGACCTGACCCGCCGCGCCCGCGGTCTGCCCCCTCTCGGCTATCCGCTGATGGCCGCGTGATAGGTTTGGAGGGACCGGACCTTGGGGGCTCCCTCACGGCGGGCGGCGATCCCCTTGGCGGCGGCGATGGCCGCCGGAGTGGTGGTGATGTAAGGGATCTTGTACTTGATGCAGCCCCGGCGGATGTCGGCCATGTCCTCGGCGCTCCGCCGGCCGGATGGGGTGTTGACCAGGAGGTCCACCTCATTGGACTTGATGGCGTCCATCAGGTTCGGTCGGCCAAACCCAAGCTTTTCCACGGGGATCGTTTCGATGCCCCGCTCCTTCAGGAACTGGTGGGTGCCCGGCGTACTCATGATCCGGAATCCCAGCTCCCGGAACAGCCGGACCGGCTCGAGGGCCGCCGACTTGTCCCGGTCGGCCACCGTGAACAGGACGGTCCCCTCGAGGGGCAAAGCGACCTGGGTGGCTTCCTGAGCCTTGAAAAAGGCCCGGCCGTAGGAGTGGGAAAGCCCGAGGACTTCGCCGGTGGAGCGCATCTCCGGGCCCAGCACCGGGTCCACCTCCGGAAACATGGTAAAGGGGAAGACCGCCTCCTTGATCCCGAAATGGGCGATGGGGCGGCGGGTCAGGCCGAGGTCCGAAAGCCGCTTGCCGAGCATCACCTGAGTGGCCAGGCGGGCCATCGAGACGTTGACCACCTTCGAGACAATCGGGACCGTCCGGGACGCCCGGGGATTGGCTTCGAGGACGTAAACGGTGTTGTCGAAGATCGCGTACTGGATATTCATCAGGCCGGTAACCCCGAGCTCGACGGCGATCTTCCGGGTGTAGTCGTTGATGGTCTCGATATGCTGGGGAGCGATGCTCACCGGCGGGATGACGCAGGCGGAGTCCCCGGAGTGGATGCCGGCCAGCTCGATATGCTCCATCACGGCGGGGACAAAGGCGTCGGACCCGTCGGCGATGGCATCGGCTTCAGCCTCGATGGCGTTGTCCAGAAACCGGTCGATAAGCACCGGCCGGTCCGGAGAAATGGTGGCGGCTTCGGCGATGTACTGTTTGAGCATCTCCTCATCCTGGACCACCTCCATCCCCCTGCCGCCAAGGACATAAGAAGGCCGGACCATCACCGGATACCCGATCCCGGCGGCCACTGATTTGGCTTCCTCGAGATTGCCGGCCATCCCCGACTCGGGCATGGGAATTCCCAGCCGGGCCATGATCTTGCGGAACCGGTCCCGGTCCTCGGCCAGGTCGATGGTGTCCGGGGAAGTGCCCAGGATGCGGACCCCGGCATCAGCCAGCTCAGAGGCCAGGTTCAATGGCGTCTGTCCCCCGAACTGGACAATGACCCCCTCGGGCTGCTCGCTTTCGTAGATGCTCAGGACGTCTTCCAGGGTCAGCGGCTCGAAGTAAAGCTTGTCCGAGGTGTCGTAGTCGGTGGAGACGGTTTCAGGGTTGCAGTTGACCATGATCGACTCGAAGCCCGCCTCCCGGATGGCCAGGGCCGCGTGGACGCAGCAGTAGTCGAACTCGATCCCCTGACCGATCCGGTTGGGGCCCCCGCCCAGAACCATGATTTTCCGCCGGTCGCTCACCGGCACCCGGTTCTCCCCGTTGTAGGTCGAATAGTAATAGGCGGCGTTTTCCACTCCGCTCACCGGCACCGGCTCCCAGGCCGCCACGACGCCCAGGGCCGTCCGGGCCCGTCGGATCTCCGCTTCGGGGACTCCCAGTATCTGGGCCAGGTACCGGTCGGCAAAGCCGTCCCGCTTGGCCCGGATCAACAGGTCATCCGGCGGCACCTGGCCCCGGTGGGCGAGCAATCGCTCCTCAAGCGCCACCAGCTCCTTCATCTGGTCGATAAACCAGGGCTTGACATGGGTGATCGCGGAAAGCTCATCCACTCCGGCACCTTTCCGGAGAGCCTCGTACATCTGAAAATGCCGCTCGGAGGTCGGCGTCCGGAGGGCCGTCATGAGGGCGTCCAGCGGCTGGTCATGGAAATCTTTGGCAAACCCGAGCCCGTAGCGGCTCGTCTCCAGGCTCCGGATGGCCTTCTGAAAGGCTTCCTTGTAATTCTTGCCGATGCTCATCACCTCACCCACGGCCCGCATCTGGGTCCCGAGCCGGTCATCGACCCCCGGAAACTTCTCGAAGGCCCAGCGAGCGAACTTCACCACCACGTAATCCCCGGAAGGACTGTACTTTTCGAGGGTTCCGTCCCGCCAGTAGGGAATTTCGTCCATGGTGAGCCCCCCGGCCAGCAGCGAGGAAACCCGGGCGATGGGAAACCCCGTGGCCTTGGAAGCCAGAGCTGATGATCGCGAGGTCCTGGGGTTGATTTCGATGACCACCACCCGCCCGGTCTCCGGCTGGTGAGCGAACTGGATGTTGGTCCCGCCGATGACCTCGATGGCATCCACGATGGCGTAGGAGTATTGCTGGAGCCGCTCCTGAAGCTCGGGGGCAATGGTAAGCATCGGGGCGGTGCAGAAGCTGTCGCCGGTGTGGATGCCCATGGCGTCAACGTTTTCGATGAAGCAGACCGTGATCTTCTGGTTTTTGGCGTCCCGGACCACCTCGAGCTCCAGCTCCTCCCAGCCCAGGACCGATTCCTCAACCAGGACCTGGTTCACCAGGGAGGCCGAGAGCCCCCGGGCGGCTATGGTCCGGAGCTCCTCGACGTTATAGACCAGCCCGCCGCCGGTGCCGCCCATGGTGTAGGCCGGGCGGATAACCACCGGGTAACCCAGCTCGGCGGCGGCCGCCTCGGCGCCCTCAACGGTCGTCACGATCCGGCTCCGAGGAGTCTCGATTCCCAGCCGGTCCATGGTCTCCTTGAAGGCCAGCCGGTCCTCGCCCCGCTCGATCCCGTCAACATTGACCCCGATGATCCGGACCCCGTACTCGGCCAGAACCCCGGCCCGGTGGAGCGCCGAAGAGAGGTTGAGGCCCGTCTGGCCCCCCAGGTTCGGCAGGAGAGCATCCGGCCGCTCGGCGGCAATGATCTCCGTCAGAGTCTTGACGTTGAGCGGCTCGATGTAGGTGGCGTCCGCCATCCCCGGATCGGTCATGATGGTGGCGGGGTTCGAGTTGACCAGGACGATCTCGTAGCCCAGAGACCGCAGGGCCTTGCAGGCCTGGGTCCCGGAGTAGTCGAACTCGCAGGCCTGGCCGATGATGATGGGGCCGGAGCCGATGATCAGGATTTTATGGATGTCGTCGCGCTTTGGCATAATGTCTCCTTACCGTTCCGTGGGGTCAGTGGAAAATTGGAGGACGGCGGCTCGGACTGTGGAAGGCCGTCCATTAGTCCTTATTAAAAGCGACACCTTATTTGAAGTAGAGCTCTAAATCAAGGATGAAAAACGCGGAAGGGAACCGGGAGAGCGGCGTTGAATGGCTCCGGTTTAGACGGGTGGTTGACAATTTCTCAAATATATGGGAATTCTCCAAATGATGGGGGCGCCGAGCGTGGCGCCTACCATCGTGGATACCTCAACCTCATATCAACGCGAAAGGAGGCAGCATGAAACGGTGGTCATGGGTTTTCATCGCGGGTCTGGTGGTGCTCGGCATGGCGACGGCCGTCGGGGCAGCCGATTTGCAGGCTAATGAAAAGGCGGTTTACGAGGAATTCGCCAAACTGGTCCCCGAGGACAAGGTGGTGGACATCGAGACCTTTAAAAAGATCCACGCCGAGGTCCTGGAGGGGAAGCGCGAGGCCTATATCCTCGACTGCCGAACCCATCCGGAGTTCTACGCCTTTCACATCGAGGGGGCCGACCACATCCACGCCGGTCACATGTACACTATTCCCCGGAAGATCAAAGATCCCAACGCTGAGATCTACGCCCTCTGCCGGACGCAGCACCGGAGCTTCTATGTAGCCGGGTTTCTCTACAAATACGGCTATACGAACGTCCACGTGGTCGAGGGCGGGGTGGTCGGCTGGATCAAGGCCGGCAATCCGGTGGTCAACCAGTTTGCCGGGAAATTCGTCGTGATCGACTACCACAAAAATTTCGACGAAACCGGGAAATATCGGATCCGTGAGTTCCATCCATACTAGGCCGAATAACGCCGAAGAGGGGCCGGGACGCGACGGAATGGGTTTCAAGCCCCGGCGTTGCCGGGGGAGGCGCCGTCCGCCGGCCCCAAGACTCCAGGAGGACGGATGATTCCGAAACGCTATCTCATTGCGTTGGCGGGGGCCGTAGTGATGGCCTCCCATGTCGCCGCCACCGACCCGGTCGGGGAGTCCGGGTGCGTAAACTGTCACACCGACGCGGAAACAATCCGCTCGCTTTACACTCCCCCAAAGCTGACCTTCACCTTTGACGAAGGCGAGGGGTGAGCCGGCCAGGTTCCGCCGGTCAAGGCGGAGGAAATCTACAAGGGATTTCTGGTGGACCGGGAGACGGTGGCGTCCGACGTTCACTTCGAGGCCGGTTGCGCCGCCTGCCACGGTGGCGACGAGACGGCGGCCGATCGGGAGTCGGCCCACGTGGGTATGAATCCCCGCCCGTCGGATGATCCCGACCGCTGCGGGGAATGCCACGAGGATATCGCCGCCACTTATCGCAACGCCCTGCACTATACTACTCAGGGGCTCCGGGAGGGCGTCGTCGGCCGATTTTCAGAACCCGAGAAGGCGATTTTCGATGAACGGGTCTTTGAGAAAAGCTGTCGGACCTGCCATGCCTCCTGCGGCGGGTGCCATGTCAAGTCCCCGGACATCGCCGGAATTCCTTTGGGACTTATCGACGGGCACCGGTTCGTCCGGAAAAACGAGGCAAAAACCTGCGCCTACTGCCATGGGGGGCGGGTCTATCCGGAATTTACGGGACAATACGGGGTGGTCAAGGACGTCCACTTCAGCTCGGGGATGATGTGCATGGACTGTCACCGGGTTGCCGAGCTTCACGGCGACGGGAACCGGTACGCCACCCGCCGGGACCGGGAGGTCAAGCCAGACTGCCGAACCTGCCATCCGGCCGACCGTCCCCAGAGCGACAAGGCCCGGGAGGCCCACGTCACTCACGAGGGGGTTTTGAGCTGCACGGCCTGCCATGCCCTGTCCACTTACAAGAACTGCTCCGGCTGCCATCTGGGGCAGGGGGCGAAGGCGAGCACCGGGTTTTTCCTGGGTAAAAACCCGCACAACCTCCAGGAAGTGACCACCCTCCGCCGGGTCCCCACGGCCAGAAACACCTTCGCGTCGGCCGGCATCGAGATGGCCCGGTACGACGCCCTGCCCAACTACTGGGACGCCGTGCCCCACGTGATCAACAAGCTCACCGAACGGACCAGCAACTGCTTTATCTGTCACACCGTGAAGATGGGTTTTTTAACGGCCGGCGATCTCGCTGAAGACGCATCAAAGGCCAATCACCGGTTGATCCACGCGCCCCGGCCGATTCCCCGTTAGCCCCCCATCGGACGGCCCGCCGCCCGGCGGCGGGCCGTCTCTCCCATCAGCCGATCATGACCAGACCGGCCACCCAGGATGTGCCCCCGGCCGGTGCCGTGCCGGACGCGGCGCCGAGGTCGTCGGACCAGCCGACGGTGGCCATCAGGTGGCCAACATCGACTCCGAAGCCGGACATCGAGGGCCGGGACGAATCGGGGTGCCGACACCGGCCGCCGGCAAGAACCCGGCACTCGGGATGGTCCGCGCAGAACAGGGATTTGCAGCAACCGCCGGCAAACCCTGACGAGCGGGAATAGCCCATCTCGGCGGCGGCCCTCTCGATCCCGGCGACCATCTCGTGGAGCACCACCATGACCTCACGCCGGTCGTCGGAGCGGAGAATGTCTATGGGCAGGTCGATCCGGACCGCCAGAGCCACGGGGCAGACCGCCCGGATCGCCCGGAGACCGTCGGGGCCGGATACATGAGGCGGGCCGTTGCCCGAGGTCCCGTATTGGTCGCACTTCGGCTCCCGGCAAAGATCCGCCAGATGGTCCGATATCCGGATTTCAACTGAATCCACAGTCCGGGCATCGCTGGCCCCCAGCCGGAGCGCCAGCTCCCGAAGCGCCCGGATTTCCCCTTGAGTGATATGCTTGCTCCCCGTCGCCACCCGATTCATCCATCCTCCTTGCATGAAAATGAGTTTAAACCACGAAATACACAAAATACACGAAAACAATAAAATGTTAAACGGCTTTTGCCGATAATGGGTGTAAACCATTAAATACAGAAAATAAAAGGTAATGGGTAATAGGTTATGGGTTATGGGTTATGGGTTATGGATTATGGGTCATGGGTCATGGGTTATGGGTTATGGGTTATGGGTTATGGGTTAGAATTAAACATTAATGTGAATTGGTGTTAATTCGTGGTTCTGAATTTTTCGATTGAAGCACCGGCGTCTCGGATTTTCACGATA
>CAZWGY010000031.1:4990-18727 GCA_964633575.1 uncultured Desulfobacteraceae bacterium | reverse complement strand
TATTGCCGCTGAACGGCTCGACCACGACCTTCAAGGATTCGTCAATGAGGGGCCGTTTGTCGAAATCCATGGTGAAGCTCAGGGTATGCTGCCCCACTTCATAGGCCAGCTTATGCATTTTGCCGCTGAAAGGGCTTTTCACCAGGACGGCCGTGTCGGTCCGGGCCGGGTGGGCCAGGTTGACGGTCAGGGGAACGGCCGTGGCGCCGGGCAGGACATCGTCAATGGTGTGGATACTGGAAAAATAAGCAAATCGTTTTTTCACGGTGATCGTGGGCTGAGGCCCCTTGACCTCGGCCTTGGACCATAGAGGGGGACTGTCTTTGATCTGGGTATCCGTCGGAACGATGGTTATGGTATAAATACCTGGACTTGCATCGCTTTTAATCCGAATTCCCCCTTTTTTGGGGTCCGGGGGATACTTCGCGGAAACGAGCTCCGAGGTTTTCTGATTTGGTTTGAACACCACCTCGTATTGCATGGGAGTGGAGCCCTGGGGCTTCGGCTCAAAGGCGGGGCATTCGACTGTAGCAAATGCGTTTCCGTTATCCAGATTGGGGTAAGTCTTAAAATTCGTCTCTCCGTCCCTGGACAGCTTGATCCAGATCTGGTCGCCGGGGGCACAGCAGCATTTGAAGTCTTCAGGAAGCTCGGGGACGAACCAGCCGTCTTCAATGTAGAGATAATCCACGGAGGGCAGGAGATACAGGTTCATTGCGGCGGGCTGGCTGTCGTCCACATAGCACTTGCTGGCGGTTTCTTGTGCCAGCCAGATCGCGTCCACTTTGGCGGTTCCCAATGAATCCTTGAATTCAATCTGGGCGGTAGCTTCCTCCTGGTCCGCCGGGATGGTCACATCGACGGGGTTTTTCAGATATCCACCCTTAACCGTGATCCTGGATTCCAGCTTGACGCTTTTGGAGCGCTTCAGCTTGATTTGATGCGGGCTTTTGGCATAGAGGCGATAAAATGGCGGCCCCTCCTTTTTGGCTTTGCCGCTGTTCCATTCGATGGTTTCATCCTCGGCCGGAGTGTAAGGCGTCCGGTCCACCACGGGGCTGTCTGAATGAAAACGGACCGTCGGCCAAGCCGAGAGCGTAAACTCGAGCGGCTGACGGTCCTCCGCCTTTTCCACCCGGCAGTTGCCTGAGGTCGAGATCAGCCTGGCCGTGAGGGTCTCATCCTTGAGGATCTTGTCTTTTCCCGGGGTCTTAAGCTGAACCTGAACCCCGTGCTCAGGCGGGTCCGTACCAGCCGGGATGGTAAACGTCGCTTCCGAGAGCAAGGTCTTTTTGTCCGCCCGATAGATGAGTATCTTTCCCGCTTCTTCAATCGTGGGCTTTTCGGAGACCTTGACCTTGAAGATCGGCGTGTCTCCCAGGAAAAACAGTCCCCCGTGATCCTCGGTGGAGGCGCTTGCGGGCGGGCCGTCAAAGGCCAGGGTCCATATTTTGATGGGGACGTCAACCGAGCCGGCCGTCTGGAAATCATAGCCGTCGAACGCGGTGATCTCGATTTTGCCGTCATGGACGGCCGAATCGGCCAGATGTTCGATATGAAACGTCTGATCGCGTCTGCCTTTCGTGTAAGTCAGGGTCTTGGGGCCGCCGAGGGCGCTCCCGCCAACCTTAAAGTTGATATCCTGGGCAGGCGGCCAGTCAGGCGTGATCTTGATATTTAACGATTGGGTCGGGACGAAGCTGATCCCGGGGCTGGGCCGGCTTTCCAGTTCGATCTTAACCCTGGGTTTCCGGACTTCCGCCGTCGCGGTGCCCTTCGGGCCGGTGCCCGGCGTAAAACCGGTCTCCCATTTCAGGTCATAAGCCTTGTTTTTGGCATCCGGGGTGTAATCGCTTGCCTGGATCTCAAGCGGCCCTTCATAAGTCGAGCTCAGCGGGACCTCGAGCGATTTGTCGTTTTTCAGGCTGAGAGTTACCGGTCCCCCGTCAAAGGCACCTGATTCAAACGTGATCTTTTTCGTGGCGCTCTGTGGCCACATCTTCAGTTTCTTTCCATTTTGAAAAATGACGACGTGGAGCTTGATCGGCACTCCGGACAGGAAATAGTCAGTACCTCCGTCGGTCAAGTGTTTGTCGGGGGTGAGGGATATTCTGAATTCCCGGTTAGCCATTATGGTCTCCTCGCTGGCATCCTTCCGGTGGAATGGTCAAATCCAATTGGATACCATGGATCTCGTCAGCCATACCGCTCGATCTGGACCCGCTTTTCCAGGGCCGCGATTTTCATGAATTCATCCGTGTCGATCCATCTCAGGATATCCCCGGCCCAAGGCGTCTCCGGGGATGTGTCGAGGTCGTCTTGGTCGAGCTGAAAGATCAGGTGAATCAGACGGATATGGTTGTTCGGGTCATGGAGCCCGTAACGCTCCGCCGTTTCAATCCCCGTTTCGATTCTCCGGGTGAGCCCCGCTTCACCCAATTGCTCACAGGCATCGGGATAGATCCGCCTGAAAAGGGCTTTAAGCCGGGTCAGGCGCTCCCGTCGCGCTTCCGCCTCCAATCGCGCTTTCTGCTGTTTACGGATAACCCGCATCTTTGCCAGTCCTTTCCTCGCCGTGGGGTTGCATCAGGGGACCATGGCGGTCACCTGGCCCGGGAAGACGATCTGAATGACCCCGGCCCAGTTGCAGATCAGCTTCGAGGAGTTATTGAGAGCGGGCATGTTCGCGATCAGGACCGTCGGGGCGCCGACGATCCAGGGGGATGAGGTCGCCGGGACACAGGGAGCGGGGGTGAAGAAGACGGGCGGGGGCCGCACGGTTGCCGGGTTGGCCACCGAGTTGCACATCCCGAAGGTCGGGACGTTGACCATGGGCTTGTGATCCATGATATTGGCGGCCGGCCCAACGGACATCACTTTGTTTTGCGGCAAAACGGAGAGCGGCACCGGCGCCGTTCCGAAACTGCACTGTAACAGGCCGCCGGCGCATACAAGCATTCCCATGGAGGGGCTCCTGATTTTAGATTTTAGATTAATGATCGCGAGCTTACTAGCTCAAACCAATTACGAAGAACAATCCCTCAGCCCTTAATCCTTGAACAGGACGGCCGCGCCTTTCTCGATGATCTCCAGGAGCCGGTCCTTGACCCCGTTGAGTTTTTGCATGGCCTCGGGATCGCCCCCGGTGTCCGGGTGGTAGCGGGGGGCGATCTTCTTGAATCCATGCCGGACGATCTCCGCCGCCAGGTCCTGGCCCGTCGGGGCGGCCCCGGTTTGGGGACGCGGTGACGCCCCGGCCGACCGGCCGGCTCGGGGCCCGTCGTCCGGACCGGAGTGGGCCCCGCTGGTTTCGCCCGCTCCGGTCCCCCGGCATCCCTTCTGGCTCTTCCGGGCCGCGGACTCCCGCTTTTTCCGGGCCACGAAATCCTGGATCAGCCGGTAGTAATGCTCATCCGAATCCTGGTATTCCCGGAGCACCGCCTCGCGGATGGGACCAAGCTTCTCATGGATCAGCCCGAGGACCCGGTCGCAGTCGTAGCCGTTGACCCCGGCAAAGTGGCGGTGAACCCGGCCGGCCAGGTCCGCCTCCAGAAACCCGCTTTCCGGACCATACCGGTCATCCACGATGTCCCAGTAGGTGACGGTCCCGATATACCACTGCTTTCGCCTGGGCCGGCCGTTGTCCTTGAAGGTGTCTCCGATGCTGATCCGCCATTTGGGGCGGGCCTCTCGAGGGATCTCCTCGCCGATGATCTCGTACTCGCCGGGATGCTTCCGGCTCGGCTTCCACTTGGGCTTTTTGCAAACGCCGCTCGATGCCGGGCGGCGTTTGGTTTTCTGTTGGGTGATGGAGCAGTACATGACCTACATTCTGAAATTTGAGCGGGTTGTCTGTTGATATGTATGGCTATTTCCGGACGAATCCTGTCGAAGGGTCAGCGATGACAGCCGGCGGTCAAAGTGGACAAGTCCACACCATCCGGGACTCCGGCGGCGTTCACATTGTTGTAAAAATCCCGCCATCGGGTCCAATGCATCTGCGGCGGGGCCGTACAATGAATGACCGCGTCATCCGTTAGCTCCACGTGCTCCTCGTCAACGATGGCCTGGAGGCAGTCATGGAGATCCTTCTTGGAAGGCTTGTAATGCCCACTGTCGTTGCTTAGATATTTAACCTTGCCCTCGTATATGACGATGGTGCCCGCGCAGATCACGTCGTTGCCGGCGTTGAGGCTGGAATGGTTGAACTGGCTCATGGCGCCGCTCGAATCCTGGAGCAACTGCGAGGACTTGACCGACATCATGTTGCCGTAGCGGTCCATGGCGTACATGTCGACGAAATCCGTGCCCGATCCGGAAGTGTAGGGCACCATGGGCGGCCGGCAGTATTGCCCTCCCCAAGGCAGAAGCATGTACTTGTTGATTCGCTCCTCCTTTCGGGCGTAGTGCACGGGGTTTTGCATGGACATGTTGGAACCGCTGAAATAATTGGCCAGTCTCTGGAATTGCGCAAAGGTCAGGTTTTCGAAGTTGGCGTTGGCCATGATGCCGGCTACGTCTTGGGGCACGCCGACAAGCTGGTCCCTCACTTCATAATGGGCGGACACCAGGCTTCCGCCGCCGAAGCTCGGGCTCCAGCCGGGATCTCTGCCGTGATGCTGCTTCAAATTGCGGAACAGCTCTCTTTCGTGGGCATGGCCACGGGACAATCCCCTCGGGCTGGCGTGGTGGGCCCCCATTTTCCTCATGGTGAACTGCTCCCATTTCATGCGGTCCAAGGCCTGCCTCTCCAGCTCCTCCACAACCTGCCAGCGTTTTCTGAGATTATTCGTTGGGTTTTCAACCATTTTGTTCCTTTTTCTCTCCTTGTACGCTTTTATTTCCACGAACAGGGAAGCGAGCAGAAGAATGTTTCGGCTGTGGTTGACCTTGGTGCTTTGTTTTTCCCAGCTATCGAGGGAATGGTCGATATTTTGAAGACTCTTTCTCACTATCGGCGGAATTGTTTTCCACTGGAAACTTTTTTTCGTCATCACTTTCGGCTTTTGCATCATGGCGGATTCATCCTTTCGTTATCTTTGGCAGGGAACTTTCGGACATGATCTGCACCAAATGAGGTGGAGATTCGCAAAATCATAATAAACCCTCATGATCGAGGTGGCCACTGCGGTCACCCCTAAGCATGAAAATGTATTTTTACGATAACATGCTTAAACCTAAGAACAATCTTCTTTATTACCAAAACCAAGAGGCCTGGGGTGAGCTGATATGGCATCTGGCGTGTACAATCCGTGGAATGGACAAGTACGTTGCAATTCGGGAAACAAAGGACAAAAGTGCCATATCAAGCTTTCTCGAATTTCCTATCGTCATGCTCGCACATCATCACACTATGGGTTCGACAAAACTGGGTCACGCCGTCGGCCCTTATTTCGATAGTCATGGCGTCTTAAACCGATTGATTCATGGGCTTATCCCGCGCTTCTCAAGCTCCTGCGAATCCATCTGGCGGATGAGGGTATCGGCGCGCTCTTTCCGCTCAAACGCCCTCGCCGCCCGCACGGCCGCCGCCCTTTCCTCGAAATGACCGATCTGAACAACGTACCAGATCTTCTCGGGATTCCGGGAGTCATACATTCGGATGGCCTTGGTCTCGGGGTAGCCTTCCTGCCGGAGGGTCTCGGCCATCCGGAGCGCCGGGTCCGGCTCGGTGAAGGATGCCACCTGAACCAGGTAGGCGGTCCGGGACGGGGGCTTCGGCTCAATCTCCGGCTCCGGCGGGGGCGGCGCCTCGGGTTTCGCGGACGGCTCCCAGTCGGCGTAGATTACAACCGCCGGGGCGTCCCGCCGGTCCCGGTAGTCTTGAGCGGCTTTTCGGGCCGCCGTCAGATCGTCGTAGCGCCCGAATCTTTCCAGGTACCACCGCCGGCCCTCTCCATCGACGGCTTCGAGGACCTGGCGGGGTGCCGTATCTCTCTCCCACGGCGGCTCCGTAATCCGCTCGGCCTCGGGCCGGTCCGAATGAATCCCGGTGATCATAAAAAAGGTCTGGCCGGACAGCATCTCCGGATCGGTGTCGGCATAGGGGACCCAGAGGACCCCCTCTGGCTGGGGAATCCGCCATTGGCCGCCGGAGAGGACCACCAGCCGGTTCCCGGTCCAGTCCGCCACGGCGGCATCCGGCCCCGTCGATCCGGCCGGGGTCATTGTGGTCAGGCGGGCCGTCATGGCCGCCTCCTGTTCGTTAGTAGGGGCGGATCGCGATCCGCCCGCACTCACCGGTTCGGGCGGCGGAGAGGGGGTGACCACCTGGACCGTTTCCGGGGGCCGGGCGAGGATGGCGGTGGCCCATCCGGCAAAAAAGACCAGGCCGGTCAGAATCAGGCAGGAGATGGCGATCAGGCCGACCTGCCAGCCGCTGAGGGAAAGCTCATGGCGCATTATGTCATGTCCGTCGTGCTCGGGTGTTTAAATCTCATTTCACCATTCACTATTCACTTCCCCCCAAACGGCCGGTACCACTTGGGAGGAGGGGCCTCCGGGGCACCCTTGGGCCGGCCGTCTTCCTCGTACTCGGCGGGATCGCCCTGGGGCACGCCATCCCGGTAATACCGTTTTTCCCGGAGGTTTCCGTTTTCATAATACTGGAGCCGGGGTCCGTGACGGACCCCTTCGCGGTAGGTCTCCCGCTCCCGGACCGCGCCGGAGAGGTAATAGGCCACCTGCTCGCCGTCGAGCCGGCCGTTCAGGTAGGGCGACTGGAGGAGGAGCCGGCCTTCTTCGTCGTACCAGACGGCCGTCCCCTCGCGGCGCCCCGCCTGGAAGGTCTCCCGGCCGCGGACCGTTTCGCCCGGCCCATAGTGGACCGCTTCGCCCTCCAACAGGTCCTCACGGTAGGGCAAGGTCACGCTGAGCCGTCCATCGACGTAGATGGTCATCTCGCCGTCCAGCCGTCCCGCCCGGAAGGCCGCTTTCTGAGCGATCCGGCCGTCGGCGTCGTAGTTGATGACCTCGCCATCGACCTTGCCGTCCACGAAGGCCATCCGCTGGACCACTTCGCCGCCGGGGCCGTAGATGGTCCCCTCGCCATGGGGGCGGCCGTTTTCGAACTGAATCCGGCTGGTGATCCGCCCGTCATCGTCCCGGCCGATCACCTCGCCGTCGGGTCCGGGGCTGGCGGCTTTGGAATCCGGATTTTTGACTTTTGATTTTTGATTTGACAAAACCATCAATCTTTAGATTTTGGATTTTGGATTTTAGACATCAATCATCTATCACCTATCACCTATCACCTATCAATTGATCTTCACCAGTCCGCCCTTGATGGTCAGCATCCCGCCGCCGTCCACCGTCTGCGAGGCGGAGCCCTTGTTGGTGAGGGAGATGCTGGCCTCGTTGGTCATCGATGTTCCGGCCTTGTTGCTCAACTCGGTCCCGGCCTCGTTGGTCAGGGCGGTCCCGGCCTCGTTGGTCAGAGCGGTTCCGGCCTTGTTGGTCAGGGATGTCCCGGCCTCGACCTTGACGTCGCTCCCCGCCTGGATGGTCGCTGATCCGCTGACCTCGATGGTCAGGTCTCCCCCGACCTTCAGGGTGAAGTTGCCGGTGACTTCCTGGGTGAAATCGGCCTTGTTGGTGTGGGTTTCGGCCTTGTTGACGGTCAGGTCCCGGGTTCCCTTGACCTCGTGGGTCTCGTTGCCGGTGTTGACCATGACGGTCCGGTTGCCTTTTTCCACGGTCAGCGACTCGTTGCCCTCGGAGATCGTGACCGCGCGGTTCTGCTTTACCGTAACGGTCTCGTCGTTTAAGATCTCGGTGGTCCGGTCGTTTTCCACCTTGATGTTATTGTCCTTCTGAGCGTGGACGTAGAGCTCCTCGGCGTCCTTGGTGTCGTCGAACCGGATTTCGTTGCCGGCCTCGCCGTCTTTGGTGGAGATGGTTTTGATGGTGCTTTTGTTCTTGTCGTCCGGGAGCGGGTAGGGCACGGTCTGGGTGGCGTTGTAGAGGGTGCCGACGATCACCGGCCGGTCCGGGTCGCCTTCGAGGAAGCTGACGATGACTTCCGCGCCCATCCGGGGAATGAAAAGCGTCCCCCAGTTTTTCCCGGCCCAGACCTGGGCCACCCGAATCCAGCAGGAGCTGTTCTCGTCGTTTTGCCCTTCCTGGTCCCAGTGGAACTGGACCTTGACCCGGCCGTACTCGTCCGGCCAGATCTCCTCACCGCTTTTCCCCACCACGATGGCGGTCTGGATGCCGAAGATTTTGGGCTTCCGGGTGGTCCGGGGAGGGCGGAAGACGACATCGGCGGGAAAGGCTTCGAAGGTGTTGGTGTATTGCTCCTCGTCCGCCAGGATCGACATCGACCGGATGACGTAATCGGCGTTGGCGTCCTCGCGGCCGTGTTCGGCCAGGGTGAACTTGAACCCGGCGATGAACCCCCGGCAAAACCCCTGTCCGCGGACCCGCTTTCTCGGCCATTCCACCGACTCGATCCGGCGGGTGGTCACGGCCTCGCCCCCGTCGGTATCGGCGAACTTGCCGGGGTATTCGTAGAGCCGGTAGGCGCCTTCGGTCTGACCGTCGGCCGAGGTCAGGAGGTCGGTTTCGGGGGTTTCAAAATTGAAGTCCTCGGCCGCGAATTTCGTGGGGACCAGCTCCTCTTCGAGGGTGCAGGCGTCGATCCAGCCGTCGGCCGGGGAGCTTTCCGGGGAGAAAAACCGGAGCCGGGCCGTTTCGAGACCCGGGCAGGCGGCGTGGGCGTCGGCGTCGTCGGCCAGGACCAGGGTGTGGACCGAGTCGGTGTGCTCGAAAAAATAGAATATCCCCTCGGCTTCCATGAGCCGGGAGACGAAGTCGAAGGCGGTCTCGCCGTACTGGACGCAGTAAGTCCGGGGCGCGTAGGTCCCGGCCGTCCGGTTGTCGAAATCGGTGAAGCCCATGTCCGAAAAGACGGTCTCGATGATCTCGATGACGCTCAGCTCCTGAAATATCCGGCTGTTGGTGGTCAGGGTGAGCTGCCAGAGCCAGGGGCGGATTTCGGCGAAATAGGTGGTGATCCCCCGGGTGTCGGTCCGGCCCTGGATAAACCGGCTCACCACCCCGTTGATGAACCGCGGCTCCCCGCTGAACTGCTGGATCGTTACGGTCAGCCGCTGTCCCACGAGCGCGGTGAAGTCAACCGCGTTGTCCGGGGTCATCAGGGTGAGCCGGTAGGCAAAGAGCGACGATATCCCCTCACCGCCGTCAAGCTCGGAGATGAAGAACTTCCGCTCGTCGGCGTCCAGGGGCGAGATGATCTGGAGGTAGAGGTCCTTATCGGTCAGCCGGCTCATGGTCGTCCTCGTCGTCCGTCGGTTTCCGGCCGAAGAGCCGTCTCCAGCGGCCTGACCGGCGCGGCTTGGCGCGGTCCGCCGGACGGCTGATGGCCTCTTCGACGATTTCCCACTCTTCCTCGTCCGGAGTCCAGGTGAACGGGCGGTCGTCGTCTTCTTCCGCCGGCTCGGCCGTCACTTCGGGCCGGGGCTCGATTTCATCCGGCTCCTCGTCCGCTTCAGCTTCGGTTTCGTCCTCGTCGTCCTCATCCTCGTCGTCGGACTCCGGCTCCGGCTCGTGTTTTCCGCCCCAGAGCGAGCGGAGCCAGCCCCGGGGCCCGGCCACGGCGTGGTCATCGGTCTCGTCCTCGGGAGATTCCGGCGCTTCCTCGGCATCCGGAGGCTCGACGGCCCCGTCCGCGTCGAGTGCCGGGGAAAACGCCGCGCTGAAGCCTCCTTCGGCGTCGATGTCTAGATGGACGGCGGTGGGGGCCTGGCCGACGGCCATCCGGCGGAGCATCTCCCGGGACATCTCCGGGAGCAGGACCTGGGTCAGGATGTGATCGACGTTCCGGGCACCGGTATCGACTTCGGTGCAGCGGGCCGCGATTTCGGCCACCAGGTCCTCGCTGTAAGTCAAGTCCACCCGGTGGTTGTTCCGGAACCGCTCCTGAATCCGAACCATTTTGAGTTGGACGATCTTCCGGATCACCTCGTCGGAGAGCGGGTAGTAGGGGACGATCACCAGCCGCCCCAGGAGCGCCGGCTTGAAGTGGCGAAGGAGCGCCGGCCGGATGGCCTCGGTCAGAGCCGACGGCTCGGGGGGCTCACCCGCCGCCCGGGCCCGGAGCAGGATATCGGAGCCGACATTGGAGGTCAGGAGAATCACCGTGTTTTTGAAATCGATCACCAGCCCCTCGGCATCCTCCATGATGCCCTTGTCAAAGACCTGATAAAAAAGCTCCATGACGTCCGGGTGGGCCTTTTCCACCTCGTCCAGGAGGACCACGCTGTAAGGCCGTTTCCGGACGGCTTCGGTGAGGACCCCGCCGGTGCCGTATCCCACGTAGCCCGGCGGCGAGCCCTTGAGGCCAGAGACGGTGTAGGACTCCTGGTATTCCGACATGTTGATGGTGATCAGGTTCCGCTCCCCGCCATAGAGGACGTCGGCGAGGGTGACGGCGGTCTCGGTCTTTCCGATCCCCGACGGTCCCACCAGGAGAAAGACGCCCACCGGCTTGCCGGGGTCGTCCAGGTCGGCGCGGTAGGTCTGAATCCGTCGGCAGAGGGTATCCAGAGCGGCGTCCTGCCCGATGACCCGGCGGGCCAGCCGCTCCTTCAGGGTCAAAACCGTGTCGAGCTCGTCCCGGAGCATCTTTCCCACGGGAATCCCGGTCCAGTTGGAGATCACCGCGGCCACCACCCGGGAATCGACGCAGACCGGAACCATGGGCGATTCCCCCTGGATGGCGGCCAGGGCCTCGGTCTTTTCGGTCAGCTCCCGGTGGAGCCGTTCCCGGCCCTTCCGGCTCAGGGGACCGCCGTTGTCGCCCCCTTCGATTTTTTTCCGGATGGCCAGAATCCGGGTGACCAGCTCGGTTTCCGAGGCCCATCTCGCCTCCATTTCGCTCCGCCGGTCCACCAGCGAGTCCAGCTCGGCGGTGAGGGCCTCGATCCGCTCGCCATGTCCGGCCCCGGCGGCGGTTTCCCGCCGGAGCTGCTCGACCTCGAGGGTCAGGAGGTCGGCTCGCCGCGCGAGGTCCTCGACTTCCGGGGGCGTCGCGTTCTGGCCGATGGCCACCCGGGCACAGGCCGTATCCAGGACGCTCACGGCCTTGTCCGGGAGCTGCCGGCCGGTGATGAACCGGTGGGACAGCCGGACGGCGTCCCGGACCGCCTCATCCAGAACCGTTACGCGATGGTGGTCGGCCAGGTGAGCGGCCACGCCCCGGAGCATATCCACGGCGGTCCCCTCGTCCGGCTCGTCCACCTTGACCACCTGGAACCGCCGGGCCAGAGCCGGGTCCTTTTCAAAATACTTTTTGTATTCCGACCAGGTGGTGGCGGCGATGGTCCGAAGCTCCCCCCGGGCCAGAGCCGGCTTCAGGAGGTTGGCCGCGTCCCCCATCCCCGCCTGACCGCCGGCGCCGATCATGGTGTGAGCCTCGTCAATGAAGAGGATGGTCGGCCGGGCCGCCGACTTGACCTCGTCGATCACCGACTTCAAGCGTTTTTCAAACTCCCCCCGGATGCCGGCCCCGGCCTGGAGCAGCCCCAGGTCGAGAAGCCGGAGGGAGACGGTTTTAAGGGAAGGGGGGACATCGCCCTTGACAATCCGGATGGCAAACCCCTCGACCACCGCCGTCTTGCCGACCCCGGCCTCGCCCGTAAGGATCGGGTTGTTCTGGCGGCGCCGGGTAAGGATGTCGATGATCTGACGAATCTCCCCGTCCCGACCCTGGATGGGGTCGATGAGGTCCCGCCGGGCCCGGTCGGTGAGATCGATGGTGAACTGGTCGAGGGCCTCGGTGCCCCGCCCCGCCGAGCCGCGCCGGGGGGACTCCGCTGACGGCCGGGCAAGACCTCCGAGGTTTCCAAAATTCTGGAAACCTCGGAGGTCTCCCCGAATTTCGGCATCCTCGCCGGACATCCGAAGAATCTCGTCGATCTCCGTCTTGATCCGGGACCGGGGAAACCGTCTCAGGGCGGGTGAGGCATCCAGGACCAGGGCCCGGAGCGGGTCATGGTCCAAAACCGCCAGGAGAATGGCTCCCGACCGGATCAACCCGGCATTGAACCGGAGCGAGGAGAGAAGCCAGGCCTGCTCCAGAAGCTGAATGATCTGGGCCGAGAGCGCCGGGGTCCGGGTGTTGCCCCGCTTGAACCGCTCGATGGCCCGGGTCAGCTCCCGCTGAAGGGTCTCGCTCCGGACCCCGTAATGGCGGATCAGGAGGCCGACGTCGGTCTCCTCGCCGGCCAGAAGCTGAAGCAGAAGATGCTCGATCTCGACGTTGAAATGGGTGTGGGCCACGCAGAGCTGGGCTCCGGACTCCAGAGCCTCACGGCAGGTGGGGTTCAACCGGGAAATCAGGGATTGAAGGTCAAGACTCATGATCCGCCTAAAACAGGATCGTCATGGCGACCCCGGCCAGGAAGACGTCGTCGTCCAGCCCGCCGTCGTTTTCCAGGCTCCGGTTTTCAAACGAAAGGTCCATGCCGATGTTTTCCCCGGCCAGAACCCCGATCCCGTAAGTGATGGCGGCAACCTCCGGCCAGTCCCAGACCCGCTCACCCCCCGACGGCTCGGACCGGTAATAGCCGCACCGGAAAGCCCCCTGAGTAATAAACGCGATCTCTTTTTCGATGGTCAGCTCAGCCCCGGCGGCCAGGCGATCGTAGGTGTGAGCCGCCCCGCCGCCCCAGTCGATGGTGCTGTATTGCCCGGAAAGGATAACCTGGGCCTTTGCCGGGAGAGCCTGGGTCGCCGCCAGGCCGATCTCGATGCTTTCGGGCTTGTCGAAAAAGAGGTCGGCCACGGCCCCCCCGCCGTTCTTTGAAGGCAGCTCGGCGCCCATGTCGGTGGCGCCGTCCAGCCGGTAAACCCCGCCCAGGGTCAGCTCAAAGCCGACCTTCTGGTTGCGGACCAGGACCCCCAGGGCGCCCAGGGAGCCGGAAAAGCCGGTGTCGCTGGCCTCGCCGGTTGAAAACGGCGCGGCCCAGTTGTAGGGATCCCGGTAGAAAATCTCCGGGCAGGCCACGCTGGTCCGGACCCATTCGATGGTTCCGCCCACCTTGAACCGGCCTTCGGGCGACGACAACGCCAGCGGCAGGCTGATGATCTGCATCCCCTCGTTGACCTGTCCCCAGGCCACGTCATAGCCCCCCGGGTCGTGAGCCCAGTAGTGCATGGTGTAGGGCGTGAGGTAGTAGATTCCGACCCCGTACTTGAGACCCCCGGCGATCTCGGCCTCCTGGTCCTCGCCGCTGAACTGAGCTCCCACCAGCCAGGCCTGCTCGTCGGCGTCCAGCTCGCCCTCCACCCCCCGGACCGCCCCGGCCTGGGACCACCCAAAGGTCGCGGCCGCCTTTTCCCCGGCAATCCCCGACGGGTTGTACCAGACCGCCGAGCAATCATCCGCCACCGCCGTAAATGCTCCGGCCATGGCCCGAGCCCTCGCGCCCGGCGGGGATGCAAATGGATCAGCATCCACCGGCCCGGCGGCCAGCAGAACCAGGGCGATTATCAACAACAGGACCGCCGGGACCCGGTGGCCCATCAACAGGTAATGCATCATTGGAAGCTCCGAGATATAGGTAATAGGTTATAGGTAATAGGTTATGGGTTATCGAAATCGAAATCGAAATCGGGATCGGGATCGCAATCGCTGGCGAGGCCGGGCACGGGAGCCTGACGGTCAGTGACCGTCAGTGAAGGTCAGTGAAGGTCAGTGACCGTCCCTGACGCCCC
>CAZWGY010000031.1:0-4890 GCA_964633575.1 uncultured Desulfobacteraceae bacterium | reverse complement strand
GGTCAGTGACCGTCAGTGAAGGTCAGTGAAGGTCAGTGACCGTCCCTGACGCCCCCTGCATTCGCCCGCTCATCCCTCATCAGACCTCCGAGGTTTCCAAATGTTTTGGAAACCTCGGAGGTCTATATCACTCAGTCCTCAATTGTCCGGACAAAACACCCCGCCTCCGACCCCAGGTCCTTGACCGATTCCACCGGCTTGTCGAGCTCGGTTTCTGATTCCTCGCAGCAGGCCGCCTCGGCAAAGAGGGCGAAGTCGGTGAGGTGATTCACCTTAAAGGAGACGATACCCTTGGGCGATTTGCCCACGCCGGTGATCCCCGTCGATTGCCAGAGGCCGGTGGCCGTGTCGTGGAAGAGGGGGATCGTCCGGCTCTCATCGGAGACCGGCAGCTCCAGCCCCACCGGATAGCCGAGCCCCGCCACCGACCGGGGCATCCCGTCCGGGGACATGATCCAGGCCGAGACCTTCAGGTCGATCTCCGGGCGGGTGGCGTCCACGGCCGCCACGGCCGCGCTGAAGCGCTCGAGCCCGGTCTCGGCCGCGATGGCGTCGATGGCCGGCGGGGTCAGGAGCATCCGGGGGGAGAGGTCATCCCGGCCCCCCACCAGGGTCGGGAGCGGTACCAGGGCGTCCAGCGGGGTCGCCGTGATCTTGACATGGGTCATGCTGCTGGCGTCCACCCCCTCGGCCAGAGCGGCCGCCTCACGGGTGATCCGGTCAACCGCCCCGTCAATGGCTGCCACCTGATCCAGGGAAAACCGGTCCGGCCCCTCTCCCTGCTCGATCAGCTCGTTTAAGACCTCCGTGGCCTTCTGGATTTGGGGCGCGGTCATCTCCACCTTGTCCGCCACCGCCGACAGGGCCGATATCACCCCGTCCACCTGCTCGTTTCCGAGGGTTACCGTCTCGTTGATCAGGTTGTCGAGGGTCCCCAGGGCCTGGCTGGCCGCCGTTGATGAGATCTCGTCCGCCGCCAGGGCCGATGAAACCCCTTCCAAAATCTGTTGCGTCTGGCCGGCGTCGAGGGCCAGGGCCGAGAGGTCATTGGCCGTCGTCAGGGCCGCTTCGGGATTGAAGCCGGGGGCAAAGGGGTTCAATGCCGCCAGGTCGCCGATCTGGCCGAGCTCGACCGGGGCGGGCAACTGGCGGTCCGAGTCGTTTACCTCGGCAAACCCCGCCCCCACCGATATCCGGACCTCGTCAAAGGCCGGGACGGCCCCGGCCCCGCCCTCCACCCGGACGGACGCCGTGAATATCCCCTCGGCCGGCGGCGTGAACCCGAGCTGAGGCCCCTCGCCGCCCCCGACCACCGCCCCGGTCTCGTCAAGAACCTCCCAGGTGTAGGTGATCGTCTCCCCCTCGGACCCCTCGGCCACCAGAAAGACGGGCGTCCCGGGCTCGCCGGTGAGGTCCTCGCCCGCGTTCACGGAAAGCTCCTGACGGGGGCCGACGGTGATGATAAAGCTCTGCTCCGTAAACGCCCCCTCGTCATCGGTCACCCGGAGCATCACCGAGTGGTCTCCCTCATCGCGGGGCTCGGAAGTCCCGGAGAGGGTCCCGGTCCCGTCGCCGGCGTCTTCGAGGGTCAGCCAGGCCGGCAGGAGGGGCGCGTCCAGGGTCAAGGTCTCGCCGACGTCGCCGGCGTCCGGGTCCTCGACCTCGATCGGGTAGCTGAAGTCCGCCCCCACCGAAGTCATCTCCACCGGTTCGCTGAGAAAAACCGGCGGGTCATTGTCGGCGGTCACGGGGATCGCCACCGTCCCCACCTGGCGGGAGTCCATCGAGAGATCGGTCTCCGTCTCGGCCTCGCCCACGGTGTCCCGGAGCCGGTAGCCGATGGACTCCTCGTAGTCCGCGCTCCGGTTTCCGGGGACGTAGATCAGCCGTCCCCCGGGGTCGGTTACAGCCACCGTCGGGGTGTTTTCGTCAAGGCTCACCGGACTGCCCTTTTCTCCGTCCTCCACCTGGAAAAGCTCCCCGTAGAGGGGCGCTTCCACGATCTTGTACGTGAACGGATGGCCGTCCGGGTCCTCGCCGGGGCAGGCGGTGGACAGGACGAACTCCACGGCCGTGTCCTCGTCCGTGGCCGGGCCGGGACAGGGATCTTCCCCGATGACCGGCGGGTTGTTCTGAACCTCGAAAGCCCCGATATCCGACCGGACCCCGTTGAACGGCCGGGGGTCCCCGGCGAAATCGGTCGGGTGAGCCCCCGACGAATCCGGGTTGCCCTCGTTGACCAGGGGCGATTCCGGGGTGAGGGTCCAGGTCCCGCCCCCCTCGACCCCGGCGACCTCCGAAGGAGTGGAAAACCCGGGAACCACGTCGAGCCCGTTTTGATATGATCCCGAATAGGCCGCCCCGGCAAAGGCCTCGGACCCACCTTCCACGTCGCAGTAAGCAAAGCTCGGCGCTGAGGCCCCTTTCAAAAAGACCTGTTCCGGCTCGCCCGAGTCCGCCCCCTCCTCGTCGGCCAGGTGATTGCCGTAAACAATCGAGTTTTCCAGGACGGGGCTTGACGATTCACAGAAGAGTCCGGCTCCCGCCCCGGCCAGGTTCGAGGCAATGGTCGCGCCCACCAGCCGGGGGGTGGAGCCCACCAGATAAAGCCCGCCGCCCTCGACCAGGCCGCTGTTGATGGTGATGACCGCGTTCTGAAAGGTCGGAGCGGAATTCTCGAGATAGATCCCGCCGCCCGCCTGAGCGCTGTTGCCGGTCACCCGGAGGTTGATCAGCTCCGGGTCCGACCGCGAGAGATAGAGCCCGCCGCCCAAATGGTTGTTTTCGTTGTAGGAAACCGTAACGTTAGTGATGGTCGGGGTCGAATTGTCCATGTAGATCCCCCCGCCCTTCTGGCAGTCCCGGTTCCGGCTGATCTCGGTATCCGTAATGGTCGGGCTGGAATTGGCCATGTAAATCCCGCCGCCGTAAACCCCGGAGTTGTCGGCGATCGAGCAGCTTTCGATGATGAGGTCCGATGTGTTGGTGATGTTGATTCCCCCGGAAAAAATCCCCTTAACCCCTTCCACCGTCGAATGGCTCAGCCGGGACGGCCGGTTGCCGCTGTAAAACGCGATCCCCCCCCACTCGGTTCCGGCAAAGGTTACCGGCTGATCCCGGTTCCCGTCCGCCACCAGACCACCCCGGACTTCGAGCCCCATGCCGTCCTGGAAATCAAGGATGGTCCCGGCCGGGATGGTCAGAGTGACCCCCGGCCGGATCACGATGGCCCTGGCGTCGTTGCCCTCTCCCGCCTTGATGATCACCTTTTCGTTGTCCCAGGTCGTGTCAACCGTGATCTCGTTGTTCAAGTCGGCCTTGGCGTCGATCTCGAGGACTTCGGACGGAATCACCAGAAGGGTAAATATCTGAATTCCCGACGCGGACAGGGGATCATAAACCCTGACCGCCACCTCGTGCCCCCCTACGTCACCGTCCCCCGGGGTCCCGGCCAGGGTCGCGGTTCCGTCTTCGTTGTCGGTCAGCTCAAGCCAGTCCGGGAGATCGATCCCCCAATACCGGAGCGAGTCCGGCGGATGGTCGGTGTCGTCGTCCTCACCGGAGACCGTGTAACTGAATTCCTCGCCCGCCGGCGTGGTCGGCGGCGGCGATGAGGTAATTTCCGGGATCTCGTTGTTTGCCGCCACCGCCACGGTGACGACCTCGAGGTTGGTGGACTCGTCGGTCCCGTCATGGACCTTGGCCGAAAAGGTGATCTCGTAAGGCTCGCTCACGTCCGCCGGCTCAAATATGACCCGGCCGTCCGGATCGGACACCGGCGCGAACGTGATCGGCTCGGTAAAGGTGATCTCGTCCCCCGGCTCCCCGTTCTCGAATTGATAGAGGGTCCCGATGTCCGGCTCGGGGAGCTCCACGATCCGGTGGGTCAGGTCATCCCCATTGGGATCCGTCCCCGGCGTCAGGGTGATGGTCAGAGGGGTGTCCTCGTCCGTCCGCCATCGAGTCGCCACGTCCGCCGTCTCCGTCCCCACCGTGGGCGGGAGATTCCGCGAGATCACCCGGAGCGAGAAGACCTGCTCCGTCGCGGCCCCCCCGTCATCCGAAACCTCGATGATAATGCTATGGTCCCCGATATGGATATCCGCCGGGGTCCCGGAGAGGGCGGCGGTCCCGTTGCCACGGTCGTCGAGGGTCAGCCAGCCGGGCAGGATTTTCCCCGTAAAGCTCAGGGCCGACGGCGGATCATCCGGGTCCGCCGCCCCGATGTCATACCGATAGCTCCCGCCCACCACCACCGCCGAAACCGTCGGGACCGTCGTAAAAACCGGCGGGTTGTTTCCCACCCCGGAACCCGCCGCCGTCACGTTCACCGAAATCGTCTCCGAGTTGGTCGAGTCCTCGGTCCCGTCGTTGACTTTGGCGGAGAAAGTGTCGGTGTAGCCGGTCCCCCGTTGAGCCGGGACATAGATCACCCGGGCCGACGGGTCGGTCACGTCGGCCGGAGCGGCGGTGATCGGGTCCCCAAAAACCCCGGCGTCAAACTGATACAGGGAACCGTAAACCGGGAGCGACGTGATCAGGTGGGTCAGAGGATCACCGTCCGGGTCGGACCCCGGCGTCAGGGTCACCGTCACCGACCGGGTTTCGTTGGTGGTTACCCAGGTCAGGACGTTGCCCGGACCCGGACCCACCGTCGGCGGAGCCGCCAGCACCACCCCGGGGATCAACGCCAACAGGATCAGCAGGCAACCGACACCAGAGATTTTAGATTTTAGATTTTTGATTTTAGATTTATTTCCGAACAATTGGAAAGACCTCATTGATTTTAGATTTGTTTCCGAACAATGGGAAAGACCTCCGAGGTTTTTTGTTTGAAGACCTCCGAGGTTTTTTGTTTGAAGACCTCCGAGGTTTTGGAAAGACCTCCGA
>CAZWGY010000030.1:0-18835 GCA_964633575.1 uncultured Desulfobacteraceae bacterium | reverse complement strand
TCCATGCGGCGGTTTCCCTTATGCGCCGACTGCCAGGCGGAATACGACGATCCGGCCGACCGGCGGTTCCACGCTCAGCCCAACGCCTGCCCGGTCTGCGGTCCCCGGGTCTGGCTTGCCGACGAATCGGGAAGGCCGGTGGACGTCGATGACCCCATCCGGGCGGCGGCGGACCGGCTCCTGACGGGGGAGATCGTCGCGGTCAAGGGGCTTGGGGGCTTTCATCTCGCCGTCGATCCGACCAATGAGGCGGCGGTGGTCCGGCTTCGGCGTCGGAAGCATCGGGAGGAAAAGCCATTCGCCCTTATGGCCCCGGACCTCGAGACCGTCCGGCGGCTCGCCGTCGTCTCCGACGCGGATGCCGAGCTATTGACCTCGCCCCAGCGGCCCATTCTCCTGCTTCCCCGGCGGGCGGGCGGCGGAGTTGCCCCGTCGGTGGCCCCCGGCAACTCCTGCCTCGGGGTGATGCTGCCCTACACGCCCCTCCATTATCTCCTGTTTTCCCATCTGACCGAGTTGCCGGCTCTGGTGATGACCAGCGGGAACCTCAGCAACGAGCCCATCGCCATCGAGAACGCGGAAGCGGTCACGCGGCTGGGAGGGATCGCCGATGCCTTTGTCCTCCATGACCGGGACATCTTCCTCCGGAGCGATGATTCGATCATCCGGCCGGTGGCCGGAGCGGCTCGCGCCGTCCGGCGGTCCCGGGGATATGTCCCCGTCCCGGTTTTTCTGGACCGGTCCCTGCCGCCGGTGCTGGCCGTCGGGGCCGAGCTGAAGAACACGATCTGTCTGACCCGGGGAGACCAGGCATTTTTAAGCCAGCACGTCGGGGACATGGAAACCCTCGAGACCTACGGGTTTTTCGAGCGGACCGTGGATCATCTCCGGCGGATTCTCGACGTGGCGCCGGAGCGGGTGGCCCACGATCTCCATCCCGACTATCTGAGCACCAGTTACGCTCGGGTGGCGGGGCTCCCGACGGTCGGGGTCCAGCACCACCACGCCCACATCGTCAGTTGCATGGCTGAAAACCGGATTGACGGGCCGGTCATCGGGCTGGCCTTTGACGGAACCGGCTATGGGACCGACGGCCGGATCTGGGGGGGCGAGGTCCTCATCGCCGGGCTGTCCCACTTTACCCGGGTCGCCCATCTGTCCTATATTCCCATGCCGGGGGCGGCGGCGGCGATCCGGGAGCCCTGGCGGATGGCGATCAGCTATCTTATCGATGCGTTCGGCGAGAATTTCCGGGACCTCGGCGTTCCCCTGACGGCCCTCGGGGACGACCGACGGTGCGAGACCATTCATCGGATGATCCGGGGCGAGGTCAACGCTCCGCTCACTTCCAGCCTCGGCCGGCTCTTCGACGGGGTTGCGGCGATGGCCGGGCTTGGCGAGCGGGTCAGCTTCGAGGGGCAGGCGGCCATGGCGCTGGAGATGATCGCCGACATGGATGGAAACGAGGTTTACGATTTCACCTGGGAGCGCGACGGCGGCTCTCCGTCCGTCTTCCGGATTCCGCCGGCCCTGATCATCCGGGGGGTGGTGGATGATCTGGCGGCGGGAGTTCCGCCGTCGGTCGTAAGCGGGCGGTTCCACCGGACCCTCATCCACTGCTTTGCCGACCTCTGCGGGGAAATCCGCCGGGAGACCGGCATCGACCGGGTGGCGATGAGCGGCGGGGCCTTCCAGAACGCCATTTTGTTGACCGGGCTGATATCGGCCCTCGAAGCCCGCGGCCTGACGCCCATTACCCATCTTCAGGTCCCGGCCAATGACGGCGGGATCGCCCTGGGCCAGGCCGTTGTCGCCGGGGTCCGGGCCCAAACGGAGGAACCATGACCGACCCCCACACCGATCCCTACCGCGATCCTCAAATCGCCCGGCGGCTCGTCGCCCGGATTCAGGCCGCCAGCCGGCGCCCCATCCGGCTCATGGAAGTCTGCGGGACGCACACCGTCTCCATCTTCCGGAGCGGCATCCGGTCTCTACTGCCGGAGACCGTCACGCTCCTCTCCGGGCCGGGGTGCCCGGTCTGCGTCACCGATCAGTCGGACATCGATGCTCTGATCGAGATGGCCGGGATGGCGGGGGTGACGGTAGCCACCTTCGGCGACCTGATGCGGGTGCCGGGGAGCCGGTCCTCACTGGCCGGGAAGCGGGCTGACGGCGCCGATGTCCGGATGGTTTACTCCGCCTTTGACGCTCTTCAGATCGCCCGGAAGGCGCCCGACCGCCGGGTGGTCTTTCCCGGGATCGGCTTCGAAACCACCGCCCCCACCGTGGCCGCCACGCTCCAGGCGGCCCGGCGGGAAGGCGTCGGGAATTTTTTCGTGATGTCGGCTCACAAGCGGGTCCCGCCGGCGCTGTCGGCCCTGCTGGCCCGGCCCGATGTCCGGGTGGACGGCTTTATCCTGCCGGGCCACGTCTCCGTGATCATCGGCACCGAAGGCTACCGGGAAGTGTTCGAGGGCCGACGGATTCCGGGGGTGGTGGCCGGGTTCGAGCCGGCCGACATTCTCCGGGCGATCCTGATCCTCGTGGAGGCGGTGGAGAGCGGTACCCCGGTCCTGGAAAACGCTTACGGCCGGGCCGTCGCCTCCGAGGGCAACCCCAAGGCTCGGGCGGTGATGGAGGAGGTTTTCGAGACCATCGACGTGCGCTGGCGGGGCCTGGGAATCATCCCCGGCAGCGGGATGGGCCTTCGGGATGAATACCGGGCGTGGGATGCCGTCACCGCGCTGGCGCCCGATGTCCCGCCGGCGGCTCCGCCGAAGGGGTGCGCCTGCGGCGAGATCCTCACCGGCACCAAAACGCCCTTTGACTGCCGGTTGTTCGGCCGGGTTTGCACCCCGCTTGCCCCGGTCGGCCCCTGCATGGTCTCCACCGAGGGAACCTGCGCGGCCTACTATCGTTACGGCGAGAAAAACGCATCCGGCGCCCCGGATTGATCGGGTCCGGCGGCCGTCGCCGAATCCCGTTACCGGCCGGTGTGGCCGAACCCGCCGTTTCCCCGAGGAGTTTCGTCGAGTGTCGTTACCGGCTCGATTCGGACCGGGGGGACCGCATGGATGACCATCTGAGCGATCCGGTCGCCCCGCTCCACCGTGTACGGAAAGGGGCCGAGGTTGATCAGGGAGATCATCACCTCGCCCCGGTAGTCGGGGTCGATGGTGCCGGGGGCGTTGATGACGGTAACGCCATGGCGGGTGGCCAGGCCGCTTCGGGGGCGGATCTGAGCTTCGTATCCGACCGGAAGGGCCATCGCGAACCCGGTGGGCAGGCGCCGGATGGCTCCCGGGGGGATAGTCACCGGACCGTCCACGGCGGCGGCCACGTCCATGCCGACGGCGGCGGGAGTCATGGGGCGGGGCAGGGGGATGTCCGCGTCGGCATCGGGCCGAAGGCGGGTCATCCGGATGACGACGGGCTCGGCCATTGGTGTCAGGAGGCGAGGAGGCTCGGGTAGTCCGCGCCGTCAACCGGCCCCAGAAGGGTGATGGCCATCCGGTCGTCCAGGAACAGGTCCTGGCAGAGGGTCAGGATGTCCGCCGGAGTGACCGCCTCAACCTGATCCACCACCTCGTCGAGGGTGAAGGACCGGCCGAAGTGGATCTCGTTCTGGGCCAGGCGGACCATCTGGTTGTCAACGCTTTCAGCGGCCAGAAAAAGGCAGCCTTTGGTGTATTCCTTGGCGTCCGCGAGGGTCTCCGGATCGACCGGGGTCTCCGTGAGGTCCCTCAGCTCGTCGAGAATCCGGCGGGCCGCCTCGTGAGCCTTGCCGGGATCCACGGCGGTGTAAACCCCGAAAAGGCCGACATCGACGTAGGTGCTCAGATAAGAGTAAACGCTGTAGGCCAGCCCCCGGCGCTCCCGGATTTCCTGGAAGAGCCGTGAACTCATGTTGCCGCCGAGGATCGTGTTGAGCAGGGAGAAGCTGAACCGGCGGGGATCGGTGATGGAAAGTCCCGGGGCCTCGATGCAGAGATGGACCTGCTCCAGGTCCCGGGGATGAGTCGCGACCCCGGGATGGGGGGACGGCGGCATCCGGGGCGCCGGCGCCGGTGTTGCCGAAATGGATTGGAAGGCGGGCGCCACCAGATCGAGAAACCGGTCATGCCGGAGATTGCCGGCGGCGGCAATGACGATCCGGTCCGGCCGGTAGCAGCGGCTGAAAAAGTCCCGGATGGCCGCCGCGTCGATCCGAACCACGTTTTCCCTCGTCCCGAGTACCGACCGGCCCAGGGGATGGTCCCCCCAGTAGGCGTTTTCCGACAGGAAGTGGACATGTTCCTCGGGGCTGTCCTCCACCATCCCGATTTCCTGGAAGATCACCGGCCGTTCCCGCTCCACCTCACGGGGGTCGAAGACCGAATGGCGGAGCACATCGCAGAGGATGTCGGCCATGGTTTCCAGATGAGCGTCCATCACCCGGGCATGGTAACAGGTGGTCTCCATGGCCGTGAAGGCGTTGGTCTGGCCGCCGATGACGTCGAATGCCTTGGCGATCTCGAAGGCCGAGCGCCGGGCGGTCCCCTTGAAAATCATGTGCTCGATGAAATGGGAAATCCCGCTTTCATCAGGGGACTCGTCCCGGGCTCCCACCGTCACCCAGACTCCCATGGAGACGGATCGGACATGGGGCAACCGACGGGTGACGACCCGGATGCCGTTGGCAAGGGTCGTCTTACGGTTTGTTTCCGTCGCCCTGTTTGTTGGTCGGATTGTCCTTTTCCTCCTCCAGGAGTACCTTGTGGCTGAGCCGGATCTTGCCGTCCTTGTCGATCTCGAGGACCTTGACCCGAAGGGTGTCGCCCTCCTTGACCACGTCGGTCACCCGCTTGACCCGCCGGGGGCTGAGCTGGGAGATGTGGACCAGGCCGTCGGTGCCGGGCATGAGGTTGACAAAGGCGCCGAAGTCGGTGGTCTTGACCACCGTTCCCTCGTAGATTTCACCCACCTCGGGCTCGGCCGTGATCTCCTTGATCTGCTTGATCGCCGCGTCGGCGTTCTCCTTGGATGCGGCCGCGACCTTGACGATCCCCGAATCCTCGATCTCGATCCGGGTGTCGGTCTCGCTCTGGATGGCGCGGATTACCTTGCCGCCCGGGCCGATGATTTCGCGGATCTTGTCCGGGTTGATCTGGATAGTGACCACCTTCGGAGCGAAGGGGGATATCTCATCCCGGGCTTCCTGGATGGTCTCGAGCATCCGGTCGAGGATGTGAACCCGTCCTTTCCGGGCCTGCTCGAGGGCCTTTTCCAGGATCTCTCGGGACAGCTCCCGGATCTTGATGTCCATCTGCATGGCGGTGATTCCGTCCCGGGTCCCGGCGACCTTGAAATCCATGTCGCCGAAATGGTCCTCGTCGCCGAGGATGTCAGTGAGGATCACTACTTTATCGCCTTCCTGGATCAGCCCCATGGCGATCCCGGAGACCGGGGTCTGGATGGGGACTCCGCCGTCCATCAGGGCGAGGCTCGCCGCGCAGACGGTTCCCATCGACGATGATCCGTTGGACTCGAGGACCTCGGAAACCACCCGGATGGTGTAGTCGAAGGACTCCTTGGCCGGGAGGATCTTTTCGATGGCCCGGGTGGACAGGCCGCCGTGGCCGATATCCCGCCGGCTGGGGCCCATGAACCGCTTGACTTCGCCCACCGAGTAAGGCGGGAAGTTGTAGTGGAGCATGAACGGCCGCATTTCGTCGCCGCTCAGGGTTTCCACCCGCTGTTCATCCTGTCCGGATCCGATGGTCAGGACTCCGAGGACCTGAGTTTCGCCTCGGGTGAAGAGGGCGCTGCCGTGGGTCCGGGGGAGAATGCCGACATCGCAGGTGATGGGGCGGACCTCGTCAAAGGCCCGGCCGTCGATCCGGCGGCCTTCGGTCAGGGCCAGATCCCGGGAGATCCGCTTTTGCAGGTTGCTTAAAAAGCCGTAAACTTCGGACTTCCGGTCGGCGTAAGCCTCACCCAGGGACTCGAAGACCTCGGCCTTGACCCGGCGGACGGCGTTTTGCCGGTCGATCTTGGTGGGAACCATGAGGGCTTCGCGCAACCCGCTTTCAGCGGCCGCTTCCACCTGCTGCTGGAGCGCTTCGTCCGGGGCCGGCGGTGAAAACGGCTGCTTGGCCACACCCACGGCTTCCTTGAGCTTTAGCTGAAGGTCGATGATCGGCTGCAATGCCTGGTGGCCGAAAAAGATCGCCTCGAGCATGTCGGCCTCGGAAACCCGGCCGGCGCTGCCTTCCATCATCACCACGCCGGTTTTCGATCCGGCGAGGGTGATATTGAGGTCGCACTGATCCAACTGGGTGATGGACGGGTTGACCACCAGCTCACCGTCGATTCGGCCTACCCGGACGCAGGCGATGGGCCCGTCAAAGGGGATGTCCGAGATCTCCAGGGCAGCCGATGCCCCGGTCACGGCCAGGATGTCCGGATCGTTTTCCTGATCCATGGACAACACGGTGGCGATGACCTGGATTTCATTGTGATAGCCCTTGGGAAAGAGGGGCCGGATGGGCCGGTCGATGAGCCGGTCCGTCAGGGTCTCCTTCTCGCTGGGCCGGCCGATTTCGCGGCGGAAGTAATTCCCCGGAATCCGGCCGGCCGCGTAGATTTTTTCCTGATATTCAACGGTCAGGGGCAGAAAATCGGTCCCCGGCCGCTCTTCCTTCGAAGACACCACCGTCACCAGGACCATGGTATCGCCATATTGCACCACCACCGACCCGGATGCCTGCTTGGCCATCTTCCCGGTCTGAATGCTCATCGGCTTGCCGCCGATCTCCGCTTTAAATAGTATTTCCATAATTTATCGTTTTCACACCTATCTTCTCAGGCCCAGAGTTTCGATGATACCCCGGTACCGTTGAACGTCCTTGTTTTTGACATAGTTGAGCAGTCTTCGCCGTTGTCCCACGAGCATGAGCAGCCCCCTTCGGGAGTGATGGTCCTTTTTGTGGACCTTGAGGTGCTCCGTCAGGTAGCTGATCCGATGGGTCAGCAGGCCGATCTGGACCTCCGGTGACCCCGTATCGTCCTCGTGAAGTTTGTATTTGTCGATGAGTTCCCGTTTGACTTCCGTTGTTAAAACCACTGTCCGCTTGCCTCCTTCCTCGATGAATTTGAATCCAACACCGCTTTCCGCCGTCGATGCCGGCGGATCATCACTAGTTTTATACCGTCATGGATAAAAAACACAACAATAATCGTATCGTCCGCCCGCCTTCGGCCGGATTACGGCCAGGAGCCGGAGGTCCGCTCCGATGAGCTTTATCGGACCGGGGCCATCGACCGGCGGGATGTCGGCCGCCGTCAGGGGAGTTCCGTAACCGATCTTGGCGGTCAGGGAAGCATCCGCCCGGTGGGTCGGCAGGTCCCGGAGCGCTTCGGCCATCGGGATGATCCGGTCTCCAATATCTCCCCGTTCGGCCAGCTTTCGAAGCCGCTCCAATGGTATCGCCTCGTCGATCGAATACCCGCTGCTCCGGGTCCGTCGGAGGGCCTTGAGGTGGGCTCCGCACCCCAGGATCTCGCCGACGTCGTGGCAGAGGGTCCTAAGATAGGTCCCGGCGGAGCAGGCCACCGAGAATCGTACCTCGGCGCCGGTTATCGATTCGACGACGATTTCGTCGATCCGGACCCGCCGCGCCGGCTTCTCCACGGCCCGACCGGAACGGGCCAGACGGTAGAGTGGCACCCCTTCGTGCTTGAGGGCCGAATAGACCGGCGGGACCTGGTCGATTTCTCCCTGAAACCGGGATAAGGCCGATCGGATCTCGGTTTCGGTGAGCCGGCCGGCGGCGTCCGGATCGGCGGAGAGGACCGTGCCGGTGACATCCTGGGTATCGGTCCGGGCTCCCAGGGTCATGGTCGCGTCGTAGGACTTATTGCCGTGGAGAAGAAAGGTGGCCAGGCGCGTGGCCCGGTTCAGACAGCAGACCATCACGCCGGTGGCAAAGGGGTCCAGGGTGCCGGTGTGGCCGACTTTTTTCGCCCGGGTCAGCCGCTTGACCCGGGCCACTACCTGGGCGGAGGTAAGGCTCGCCGGTTTATCCACCACCAGAATGCCGCTCGTCTCGTCCGCCATGGTTGCCCCGGTCAGATGGTGTCCGCGAGGTCGAAGATGCCGGTTTTAAGCTCGGCGACCCGCGATTCGATGTTGAAACCGGCCGCGTTTCGGTGCCCGCCGCCGCCGAAATGAGCGGCAATGGCGCTCACGTCCACCGAGCCGTCGGAGCGAAGGCTGACGTGGAACGGCCGGGTTTCCTTCCCCCTGCCGTTGCCATTGGTCTCGTTTTCCAAAATGAGGACCGCCACCTGGACATCTTCGATCCGTCGGGCATAGTTGATGATCCCGTCCACGTCCTCCGGATGGGTCCCGGTCTCCTCGAACATCCGTTGGGTCAGGGTCATCACCGAGAGCTTGCCGTTGTCGGAGATTTCGAGAGAGTCCAGGGCCATGTTCAGGAGCTTGATCCGGCCCAGGGAATAGGTTCCATAGAGCTTCTTGGCCACCTGGTACGGGTCAACCCCCTGCTGGACCATCTCCTCGCAGATGGCAAACGCCGCCTGGTTCGTGTTGGAAAACCGGAACGAACCCGTGTCCGTAAAGATTCCGGTGTAGATGGCCGTGGCCATGTCGGAATCCACCGGCACCCCCATCCGCCGGATCAGGCGGTAAGCAATCTCGGCGGTGGCGCAGGCGTCGGTATCGACCAATTGAAAGGTTCCGAACCCCGAGTTGGTAACGTGGTGGTCGATGTTGATCACGGTGGGAATCCGGGCCAGGGCCGGACCCCTCGCCCCGACGCGCTCGAGGTCCCCGCAGTCTAATACCACGGCGGTGTCGAACCGGGTCAGGTCCTCCAGATGCCGCTGAATCCGGTCCACCGACGGCAGAAACCGGTAAACCGCCGGGATCGGGCTCTCAATGTAAAACGTCGGCCGTTGATCAACCGCGTAAAGGGCGAGGCCAACGGCAACCAGGGATCCCACCGCGTCGCCGTCCGGATGAGTGTGAGTGGCTACCAGAATCCGCCGCCTAGTCTTCAGGTGGCGTATGATCTGATCCAGAGCTGTCATGAATCGATTTGAGCAGATTGTCGATGCGCTCGCCGTAATCGAAGGACTCGTCGTAATAAAACTCGAGGCTCGGCATGTACCGCAGCTCCACCTGGTCGGCCAGCATTCGCTTGATGTAACCCGTGGCGCTCCGGAAGCCCGCCAGCGCCGCTTCGGCCCGATCAGGTCCGCCGGTAATCGAGAAATAAACCCGGGCGATTTTCAGGTCCCTGGTCATCCGGACGGCACTGACCACGGCCATCTCGAGTCGGGGATCCTGGATCTCCTTGAGCAGAATCTCGGAGACCGTTCGCTGAATCAGCCCGGCCACCCGATCCGCCCGGGAAAAGGACTTCATACGTTGAAAATCTCCATCTGGGTGTCGATGACTTCGGCCAGCCCCATGGCCTCGGCCAGGTTGAAGACCTTGTCAACCTTGGAATTGATCACCCCGCGGTCGTTACCCACCATGGCAAAGCCGATCTCCGCCCGGCTGTACTGGTCATTGGCGCCGACTTCGGCCACCGATGCGTTGAACCGGTTACGAATCTGAGCGATGATCGATTTGACGATCCGTCGCTTCCCCTTTAAGGAATGACAGTCGTCAAGCTTGAGGACTATGATACCGAGACCGATTACCATACACACCGGGCTTGCCGCGGGCGGGGGTACGAAAAAGGCGCCGATCGTTCCGGCGCCTCATGATTCCGGCCCCCGAGGCCGCTAAAGAGCCGGCTTGACCTCCTCGAGATAGTAGCACTCCAGGATGTCGCCGACCTTGATGTCGTTGTAGTTATCGACGCCGATGCCGCATTCGTAGCCGCTCTGGACTTCCTTGACGTCATCTTTAAACCGCCGGAGGGAGCCGACCTTCCCCTCGTAAACCACGATCCCGTCCCGGAGCAGCCGGACCAGGGCGTTGCGCTGGATCTTGCCGTCAGTGACATACGATCCGGCAATGGCCCCCACCTTCGGGACCTGGAAGACTTCCCGAACCTCGACCCGGCCCAGGGTCCGCTCCTCGTAGGTGGACTCCATCATGCCCACGATGGCATCCTGGATGTCCTTGATGGTGTTGTAGATCACGTTATAATATCGGATGTCCACGTGCTCTTCGGTCGCCAGCCCCTGGACCTTGGCCGTGGGCCGGACGTTGAAGCCGATTATGATGGCGTTGGAGACCGCGGCCAGCGAGATGTCCGACTCGGTGATCGTGCCGGTAGCGGCGTGAATCACGTTGATGGCCACCTCGTCGTTGGAAAGCTTGGTCAACGAGTCCCGGAGCGCCTCGATGGAGCCGTGGACATCGGCCTTGATGATCAGGTTGAGCTCCTTGACTTCACCGTCCCGCATCTGTTCAAAGAGCTTGTCAAGGCTCAGGCGGCTCGTCTTGGCCAGTTCCTTGGACCGCTGCTTCTGAATCCGGTGATCGCTGACCTGCTTGGCGCTCTTGTCATCCTCCAGGCCCACCAGTTCATCCCCGGCGTTGGGCACTCCGGACAGCCCCAGGATCTCCACCGGAATGGAAGGGCCGGCCGATTCCACCTGGACTCCCAGGTCATTGAGCATGGCTCGGACCTTCCCGTGATGGACCCCGCAGACCACCGAATCTCCGCTGTGGATGGTCCCCTCCTGGATGAGCACCGTGGCCACCGGCCCCCGGCCGGCGTCCAGCTTGGCTTCCACCACATAGCCGACGGCGTACCGGTCCGGATTGGCCTTGAGTTCGAGGACCTCCGACTGGAGCAAGATCATCTCCATGAGGTCGTCGATGCCGATCTGCTGCTTGGCCGAAACGTTGACCACGATGGTGTCGCCCCCCCAGGCCTCGGGGACCAGCCCTTGCTCGGCCAGCTCCCGGAGAACCCGTTCCGGTTCGGCGTTGTTTTTGTCGATCTTATTGACCGCCACGATGATCGGGACCTCGGCGGCTCGGGCATGGTTGATGGCCTCGATGGTCTGGGGCATCACGCCGTCGTCAGCGGCGACCACCAGGACCACGATGTCGGTGACCATGGCCCCTCGAGCCCGCATGGCCGTGAATGCCTCGTGGCCGGGGGTGTCCAGAAAGACGATCTGGCCGCTCGAGGTCTCGACATTGTATGCCCCGATGTGCTGGGTGATCCCCCCGGCCTCGCTGTCGGTGATCCGGGTTTTCCGGATGACGTCAAGCAGGGATGTCTTGCCATGGTCCACGTGACCCATGATGGTGACCACCGGCGGCCGGGATTCGAGCTTCCCCGGATCGTCGGTCCTATCGCCGGATGCCTTGAGAACCGACTCTTCCTCGAATGCGGCCCGGTCCACCCCGTAGGCGAACTCGGCGGCCACCAATGAGGCGGTTTCGAAGTCGAGGGTCTGATTGACGGTAACCATCATCCCCTGGGCCATCAGCTTCATGATGATGTCGTTGGCTTTGATTCCCATGCGTTTGGCCAGGTCGGACAAGACGATGGTGTCGTCGATCTTGATCCGCCGCTTGATGGCCTTGGGCGTGGTGATCTGGGTCTTTTGGGGCTGTTGCTGCTTCCCCTTGGCACCCTTTTTCATTTTGCGGCCCCGGCCGCCGCCGGCATAGAGGTCCGCGCCTTCCACCACCTCCTTGCCTTTAAAGGAGATCTTTTTCTTGGCCCAACGGGTTTCCTTGCCGTCGCCGGTCTCCTTTTTCCCCTTTTTCCGCTTTTTCTTGTCCGCCGCGTCCTTGTCCGTCACCGCCGCCGCGCCGTTTGCCGGACGGGGCGCGGCCGCACGATCGGCCGGGGCCGGCGCGGACGGCTCCTTCTTGGCGGCGGGTGGCGGCTTGGTGGGAAGCTTGATGATCTTAGCGGGAGCGTCTTTCTTGTCCTTCTTCTTTTTCTTCTTGCCCTTGGCCGGCTCCTTGGTCGCCGGTTTTTCAGGTTCCGCCGGTGTCTCTGGCGTGGTCTCGGTATCGGTCTCGGTCGCGGTTTCGGCGGCTGTTTTCATGGTCTCGTCGGCGGTCGGCCCGGCATCCGCGGGCTCACTGGAATCGAGCTTCGAAGGCGTGGCCTCGGGCTCGGTGGGTTGATCGGCCGGTTCCGGAGCGGCTTCGGCCTCGGTTTTGGGGGCGGCGGCTTCAGCGGTCTCGTCGAGGCCGGATTCGGCGGCGGATGCATCCGCTGAATCAGCCGGAGCGTCGGCCGGGGGCTCGGGGGCGGCTTCGGCTTCGGGCTTGGCCTCAGCCGTTTCAGGGGGTTCAGCCGGAGTCTCGGCGTCGGGTTCGACCGGAGCCGTCGCCTCGACGGACTCGGTTTCATCAACGCGGGGCTCCGCTTTTCGGGCCGCCGGTTTCTCATCGGGCGCCGATGCTGCTTCGGCCGGCTCTTTGGATACATCCTTGGAGACCGGTTCGGCGACGTCGGCCTCGGTCTCGGGTACCTTCTCGACCTTGGGGGCGGGCTTTTTCCGTTTCCGACGGATGACCTTCGGTTTGGGGCCGTCGAGCGAATCGGCGGATTTGCCGAGTATATGGGACTTCACCTCCATGACGGTCCGCTCGTCGAGCGAGCTCATGTGGCTCCGCACGGAAATGTCGAGCTCTCCCAGCTTTTCCAAAAGCGCCTTTGTTTTCATATTCAGGTTGCTGGCAAGCTCATATACCCTGATATTTGCCATCCATATCCCCCTTCACTGCACGGATTCACGAATCGTCTCTTATGGTGGCGGGATTGCCGTCCCGCCCGTCGCCCTCGGGGTCGGTCACCGGATCGTTGGGTGCCGATCCGTCCCCATTTTCGGTCTCAGCGGCGGCCGTTTCAGGCACCTCGATGGCCGCCATCGTCCCGGGCTTCGAGACGGCGGAGTCGTCATCCGGGTCCGTCGATGGCGGGTTTCCGTCATCAACCGTCGGTGGAGTATCTGTATCGGCCGAGGCGTCGCCCACGGGTTCCGTCTCAGGGGCCTCCTCGTCAGTGTCCTCTCCGTTGGCCGGTGCATCGGCGTCGGGTTCCGCTTCGAGGGGCTCGGCCGTCAATTCCGGCCCGCTTTCCGCCGGCGGAGACTCGTTGGGTCCTTCGATGTCGGCATCGTCCGCCGTCGTCATCGCCGCCGGGTCGGCGTCGTCACCGGCCGATGGAGCCGCTTCCGTCGGCTTCGGTTCGGGATCTTCGGTCACGCGGGAGCGAGACTCGGAGTCGCCCGAATGTAGCATATAATCTTTTGCAAGCTCAATAAGTTTTTCGGCTTCCGCATCGGTCATCCCTCGGACCCGAAGGAGGTCATCCACGGTGGCCCGGCTGAGTTCCTCGGCGGAGAAAAACCCCTTCTCGTAAAGGGCGTCGGCCAGACTGATGCCCACATCGGGAATGGCCACAAGGGATTCATAGCCGTCGCGCATATCGCGGCTGTATCGCGACTCACTCTTCACGTCCAGGCGCCAGCGGGTGAGCTTCGAGGCCAGCCGGACGTTCTGCCCCCGCTTGCCGATGGCCACCGAAAGAAACTCATCCGGGACGATCACCTCCATGGAACGATGCTCCTCGTCGATGATCACCCGGGAGATCTCCGCCGGTGCCAAAGCGTTGCAGACAAATTTGGCCGGATCCACGTGCCAGGGGATGATGTCAATTTTTTCGCCCCGGAGCTCCTGGACCACGTTCTGAACCCGGCTTCCCTTCATCCCCACGCAGGCCCCCACCGGATCGATGTCCGAATCCTGGGATGAGACCGCGATCTTCGCCCGGCTGCCCGATTCCCTGACGGCCCCGACGATGTTGACGATCCCCTCGCTGATTTCAGGGACCTCGGTCTTGAACAGACTGATCAGAAAGGCCGGGTGACTGCGCGACAGGATGATCTGAGGCCCCCGGGATTCGTGATGGACGTCGAGGATGTAAGCCCGAATCCGGTCCCCCCGGCGATAGCTCTCCTTCTGGATCTTCTCCCGCTCAGGAAGAAGGCCTTCGGTATGGCCGAGGTTGACGATCGTGTTGCCCCGCTCGATTCGCTGGACAATGCCGTTGATGATTTCGCCCTTCCGGTCGATGAAGTTGTTGTACACCGCGTCACGCTCGGCGTCCTTCATCTTTTGAATGATGACCTGTTTGGCCGACTGGGCCGCGATCCGGCCAAAGGTCGAGGTGTCCATTTTGGTGCCGAGGCTGTCCCCGATCTCGCAGTCCGGGTCCATGGACTGCCCTTCTTCGAGGGTAAACTGAGTGTCGGGATCGATGACATCCTCGACCACCTCCTTGAACTGGAAGACTTCGATCTCCCCCAGATCCTCGTTGAACTTCACCTCCATATCGACCCGATTCCCGAATTTCTTTCGGGCCGCGGATCGAATCGCCTCCTCCAGAGCCTGGATCAGGACATCGGTCTCGATGCCCTTGTCCCGGCTGACCTGATCGATGACCCGCTTGATCTCCGTAATCAGCATTGCGTCTTCTCCGTATAATTGACAAGCCGGGCTCGAAGAATCTCCGAAAAGGGGATCTCGACCACGTCGCCGGCGGGATTAACCGCCAGACGGACCGTATCCCCGGAAGTGCCCGAAAGGACTCCGGTGAAGCTGCGTTGGCCGTCCTTTGGCCGGAGCAACCGAATCCGAGCGAGCTGGCCCGCGAACCGGTCGAAGTCGGTCCGCCGGCCCAGCGGACGATCCGGTCCGGGTGACGAAACCTCCAGCCGATAGGGGCCGATATCCCCTAAGTGGACGTCGAGAACGTCTCCAACCTGGCGGCTGATCTGAGCGCAGTCATCCACGGTCACGCCCTCCGTCCGGTCAATATAAAGGCGCATCACCCGCCCGCCAGGCTCCCGCTGGTACTCCACGTGGACCAGCTCGACGCCCGACGCCCCACACAGAGGATCGGCCAGATCAAAGACCTCGGCCGCGATCCGCCGCTCCCGAACCAGGGACTCGGGGTTCGCCCCCTCCGCCGGGTCACCTCCCGGCGGGGTGGATCTCGATGTCTTCCGTTGATGTCGATGACTTATATGGGTCATGCCGTCGTCGCCGTAACGCTAAAAAAAAGAAAACGGGCTTCCGCCCGTTTCCGCAATCCCTCACTCAACCTTTTATCCCTTATGGGAGCTGATTCAAGTTCCTGCTTTCATCCTTCACCCATCGGCACGCTCCGCGGTTGCGTTCGGTCCTGAGCCGATCCGCCCGACAGCGGATCGGCCCTTCGGATAAAAGGCGGGCAATCAAGTGGAGCGGGCAACGAGACTCGAACTCGCGACACCAAGCTTGGGAAGCTTGTACTCTACCAACTGAGCTATGCCCGCTTAAGCCAAGTAGAATGTATAAGCGATCTTTCTCCGCCTGTCAATAACTATTTTCAAAAAATCGCCATCCGATTATCGGGCCGCCAGATAAACCAGGATCGTGAAACAAACCCCCACCCCGGCGGCAAAGTATCCCCCCAGCTCCTCGTAGGTAATGGCGCTGTAAAACCCCAGCGCCGTGATCGCTACCCCCATGAGCAGCCCCACCACCAATGCGGGCGTGATCTTCTTCTTGCCGAATAACCGGGCCGATTGGGACTTATTCCGTTTCATGCGTCATCCGTCGGGAAGGTATCGGTCCGATCCCCGCCACCTCGAGACCGGTCCAGGGTTTGCCGAATGTCGGTCAAGCTCATGTCAATAGCCGCCAGTTGCTTATGGATATCGCTCAGCAGGCCCAAAACGGTCTCCTCATCCTCACGGATCTGAGTGGGCCGACCAAAACTCGAACCGATCTGCCGGGAGATGTCATCGAGCCGGATGCCCAGCGTGACGATCAGATAGAGCAGCAACGCAAAGGCGAAGTAATCCTCCGGCCAATGGAGCACCAGACCGCCGAAGGCGATAATGCCGGCAAAAACCACACTGGTGACCAGATAAGGGCGGGATGCCAACGGGACCATCCAGGGGCGCTTCATGACCGGACCGCCTTCCGGCTATTTGAAAATCTGGTGGACGGCAAACCGTTTGAACTCATCCGTTCCGGGGCGATAGATGATCATGGCGGCGGCTGAGACGCCGATAAACAGATGGAGGGTCGTGTAGCCATCCCCCAGCAGAAAGAGGACAAGACCGAAAACCCCGATGGTTTCGGCAATGGCCAGCGTGGCGATGACCAAGGCGCTGTATCGGGTTATGAACACCTGCTTGTGAATCACCGGCCGAGGCGCCGTCCCGGGCTTCCGGCGAGACCGGGGCCCCTCGGTGGCCCGGCGTCGCAGATAGCCGATCAGGACCAGCTCAGCGGCGGATAAACCGATCATGATGTTTCGCAACATGTCCAGAGGGAAGCCCTCCGGTATGACCGTGCCGGGAATCTGGTCCTCCAGCAGATGACAGATGACCACATAGATCACCAGAGAGCTGATCATCCCGGACCAGATGATCCAGAGCTGCAGGAACTGCCGATTGAACCGTTCACGATCCTCATTATCCGCCATTTTCGTCTCCCGCCTCAGGTTCCAAAACTAACGCATCCTATCCCAATTCCAGCAGCGGGGTCAATCCCTATTGCGGCCCGGACGGATTGACGGCGGCGCCCCAACGCGCTATGGATCCGAGTGATGAGGACTGAGTAATGAGGGCTGAGTGATGGAGACCTCCGAGGTTTCCAAAAAAATTGGAAACCTCGGAGGTCTGATGAGGACTGAATTCAGGGCCACCACGGGGGGTGCCCCGCTACAATCGGAGCAACCGGCCTAAATCATCATTTCGGCCACACGGCATTCAGACCTAACCCCCCTATCCCCCCTTCCCTAAAGGGAAGAGGGGAGTGATCATGCTATGATTTCAGGCATAGCCGGCAATTGATATCACCCCCTCTCCTTTAGGGGAGGGGGACGGGGGGAGGGGTTTGATGAGCTGCGTGCGTCGAATGACCCAAACGATGATCATGGCCGAGCAACCCGTACGGACAGCCCCCCGTGCCCGCCCTCTCCAGACGCAACACTCAGTCCTCATCACTCATCACTCATCACTCATCACTAGTCAACAAGACCGGAACCGCTCCCATGACCGACGTGCTTCTCATCCAACCCCCCATCCGGGACTTCTATCTCACCGCCAAACGGACCCTGCCCGCCGGCCTGGCTTCGGTGGCCGGAGCTCTGAGGGCCCGGGGCCTTTCGGTGGCCATGATCGACGCTCTGGCCGGCCGGAAGGCCCGCCCCCGATCCCGGCCGCCCGAGATGGCCTACCTCGACCCGTTTTACGGGACCCCCGACCGGTCCCCGGTTGCCCTGTTTCACCAGTATTACCACTTCGGTTACGCTTTCGATCACATCGGTCGGCTTGCCCGAGCCAGTGGAGCGCCTCTGGTGGGGATTTCGGCCCTCTTCACCCCCTATGCCGACGACGCCCTCGAGACGGCCCGGGCCGTCAAGGCCCATCACCCCGACTGTGCGGTGGTCGTGGGCGGGCATCACGCCACCGCTCTCCCGGCGGCGGTGATGGCCTGCGATGCGGTCGATTACGTTCTGCGCGGGGAAGGGGAGGTGGGGATGCCGATCCTGGCCGAACGGCTCCGGTCCGGCCGGTCCCTGGCCGATGTGCCCGGCATTGTTTACCGCCGGGCGGACGGGTCGCTCCAGCAATCGGCTCCGGCGGCAATGGCCGATCTCGACGGAGCCCCAACCCCGGCGCTCGACCTCATCGACCCCCGGCGGTACCGCCGGAAAGGCCGAGGCGCGGTTGTGGCGGTCACCAGCCGGGGATGCCCCCTGAGATGCACCTACTGCTGCTTCGGCGGCGACTTTCCGCCCTACCGGCGGCAGTCGGCGGCGGCGGCGGTCGATGAGATCACCCGGGCCGCCCAAATGGCCGACGCCGGGTTCATCGATTTCGAGGACGAAAACCTCTCCCTGGACCGTGGCTGGGTTCTTGACCTGCTTAGCGGCCTTCGCCGCCGCCTGGGGCCGCTCCCCCCCGAGCTCCGGGCCATGAACGGGCTCTACCCGCCATCATTGACCGAGCCCGTCATCCGGGCCATGCGGGCCGCCGGGTTCCGGACCCTCAACCTCTCCGTCGGATCCATGGACGAAGCCCAACTCCGGCGTTTCGGCCGACCCGACGTCCGGGCGGGCTGGGAACGGGCTCTGGCACTGGCCGAAGCCGCCGGCCTGGGTGCGGTGAGCTACCTCATCGTGGGCGCGCCGGACCAATCGCCGACGGTCTCCCTGGCCGACCTTTGCCACCTCGCGGCCCGGCCGACCCTCGTGGGAGTCTCCGTCTTCTATCCGGCTCCGGGGAGTGCTGATTATGACCGGTGCGAGGCGGCCGGCATCCTTCCCCCAACCTTTGCCCGGATGCGGGCGTCGGCAATCCCCATCGATCACCTGACCGACCGCCGGGCCGCCGTGACCCTATTGCGGCTGGGACGGATCATCAATTTCATGAAGGCCCTGGCGGCCGACGGCGATCTCCCCGAAGCGGTTTCCGGGGTCCCCGCCCGCATCGACCCCGAAGATCGACGGGCGGCCGGCATCGCCATCCTCCGGACCTTTTTAAAGGATGGCCGGATTCTGGGCGTCACGCCGACGGGCGAGGTTTTCGAGCACGAGGTGGACCGGGACCTGACGCGGAGCTTTCTGGAAGCCCGTCCGGCCGTGGTGCCGCCGGCGGCGGGGTGATTCGGTTGCCTGCTTCGCCCTAAAAACACCGCCGTCCATAGCTGAGTGATGGGTGCTTAGTCCTCAGTCCTCGTTACTCAGTTGCGTTCATGATGCGGATCGAAAACCCGCCGTTCCCGCCGCTTCCGGCTTGAAATCGTTGGGGATCAGCGTATAATTCCCGGTTTATG